>JAGBUH010000053.1 GCA_017630915.1 Clostridia bacterium | reverse complement strand
TTGCGTTCATATTCTTTCGGAGTTGCGCTGACATAAATAGTTTGTCCGCGTTTTTCGTTAAATTCATCAAACACAAGCGGGCGGTTATCGTAAGCAGACGGCAAACGAAAACCATATTCAATCAGGTTGGTTTTTCTCGCCTTATCACCTGCCGCCATACCGCGAATTTGCGGAAGCATAACGTGGCTTTCGTCAACGAAAACAAGGTAGTCCGACGGGAAATAGTCCAAAAGCGTATAGGGTGCGCTTCCCGGTTCACGTCCCGAAAGAACGCGCGAATAGTTTTCGACACCCGAACAAAAACCTATCTCTCGGATTTGTTCGACGTCAAACATTGTGCGTTCACGAATACGTTGCGCCTCGATAAATTTGTTTTGTTTTTCAAAATATTCGATACGTTCGTCAAGTTCGGCAACAATTTCATCGAGCGCTTTTTTGCGCGTTTCGGAGGAAGTAACGTAGTGCGATGCAGGGTATATCGCAACGTGCGACATATCGGCAACTGCTTCACCCGTCACAACGTTTATCTTGCAAATCTTATCTACCTCGTCGCCAAAAAACTCAACTCTGACGGCGTCGGTATCGGTATTCGACGGAAAGATATCCAAAACGTCGCCGCGAACGCGAAAATTGTTACGTTCAAAACCAATGTCGCTTCTTCCGTATTGCAAAGCAACAAGCCGTTTGATAACGTCATCGCGCGAAAAGATTGCGCCTTTTCGGATAGAAAGCACCTGTTGGGCATATTCTTCGGGGTCACCGAGCGAATATATACAGCTTACCGATGCAACGATAATAACATCACGGCGTTCAAAAAGCGCACTCGTTGCCGAATGGCGTAATTTATCTATTTCATTATTAACAGCGGCATCTTTTTCGATATAAACGTCTTTACCCGGTACATAAGCTTCGGGTTGATAATAGTCGTAATAGGATACAAAGAACTCAACCGCGTTTTCGGGAAAGAATTCGCGCATTTCCGAGCAGACCTGCGCTGCCAAGGTTTTGTTCGGTTCTAAAATTATCGCAGGGCGGTTTGCACGTGCGATAACGTTTGCCATCGTAAAAGTTTTTCCGGAACCCGTAACACCGATAAGTGTTTGGTCGCGGTCGCCGCTTTGGATACCCGAAACAAGCGCGTCAATCGCTTCGGGTTGGTCGCCCGTAGGCGCAAAATCCGACACAAGTTTGAACTTATTCATAACGTTCCTACTCCTTTCCGCTTTGTCTGTCAATCATCAAATGTCTTACGGCAATATAGCCAAAGCTTGTTTGCCCAAATCGGCGAAACGGGCTTCGGTTAATGCTTTTTCATAGGCAACTACTTGTCCTTCATAAGGATCGTTGAAATAATAATTTTCATCATCATAGCCAATCAGCAACATACAATGTTCGTTTCCCGGCCAGATAAAATGCGTTCCATCGGTTAAATACCAAGAGTTTATGTGGTTGATTTCCCGCATATCTATGGTTGCCCACATAATTACAGGAATATCATTATTGATATATTGTTCGCAGATATCAGATAACTCTGTATTTGTTAGGTTTTTAATCTTATTTGAATCACCAAGGTATTGTGTGAGTGCTTTTTGAATAACCGGCGACATACAACCGTAAGAAGCAGGAGATTTGGGACTGCCTATAAAATATTCATAGGGCGATGGACCGTAGTTCTTGCCGCCGTCAATATAAAACTCACGGTTCGTAGGCAAGTTGTCTATAAATTCATCTACGGTTATATCGTGCCCGCTGTACTGCAAAGCCATAACAGCGGTTACCGACTCGCATCCGGTGGGATACATCGGCAATTGCGCTATAACCGGAACAGATTCAATTAGTTTTTTCGGCGTGGATACCATTTCTTCTGACGACGGTATGTCCGTATTCGTGTTAATGGGCGTATCTTGATATAACACCGTGATTTCTTCGGTTTGTTCGGGAGAACACACAATAATTTTATGTTGTTTCTCCATTGAAGAGCCAATCACAGCCAACATTTTTTCATCGTCGGTGTACCATACGCTTTCGACAGGTTCATCCGTGTAAAAATATGACACGCTTTTTTGGTCGACATCATAAAATCTAAGCGTATGTTTATTATCCGACAGCGATGTTGTCGCAAAACGGTTTTCACCCATTCCTACAACAATTTCATCAACAGAAGAAATCGGAATATAAACGCATGCATCTTCGTTCGCAATCAAGAAATTCGTTTCGGTTTCTCCCAGACAATATCGTGACGAAAACAACTTTATTCTGCTATCTTGCAAAACAAATGTGCAACTGGAATCCTTTACGTCGATTTCAAAGACTTGGCCATCAATACTCACCGCGCGCAATATATCTTCTTCAAAAGAAAGCGTTTCCAATAATGGAGATTGAAGTTCTACATGGTTTTGAGCATTTTCCGACAGGTCGATAACCGTCAACATTGTACCGGAAGCGTTTGAACAAACGAAAAAACGCTCGTTCTCACTTAATGCGCAAAAATCCATCGGTTCGACAACGCTCGAAAAATCATATTGCTTTGCTATCTTACCCACCTTATCGTATATTTCGAGTTCTTTTTTCAACGTATCAATAACATAGAAACCATTCTCGGTCAAACTGCTTAACCATGCGCCTTCCGAAAATGAAACCTGACACAATTCGTCACCGTTTTCCAAATCAAAAAGAATCGTATCAAAGGTGTAGGTATCAAGACCGGCAGAAATAGAGTCGATTTTGATAAGGCTGTTTAATGTTGAAATTTTAACAAGGTCTTTATCGAGAACAATATCGTCAAACCAATCAGAATTAAGAACTTCATCTTGTTTGTTTTCGAAACATCCAGTAAGACTAAACAAAAGAAGCAACAACATAACCAGCAGGCAAATTAACTTTCTCATTATGTATATCCCCTTTTTAAAACACATAATCAAGTTTATCAGTGTTCGTGAATATTGGGTTTTCAAACCTTTTGCCACATTAGGAAACAAAGAACTCGGCCGTGTTTTCATAAAAGAATTCGCAGATTTCAAAGCACACCCCAACCGCCGAGTTTGAACTTATTCATCTGCAAAACGCCTCCTTTGAAAGCAGTAAATCATTAAGTGATATATTATACCACACAATATAAAAAAATAAAAGAGGTATCGGCGAATTTTTTACATATTTATATCAATCTGTTGTTAATTGACGAGGCTATACCAATGGCATTTTTGCCAAACTTATCACGTATCGAATCAACGGCAGATTCGAGCGAATGGAGTTTACGGTATTTTTCTTCCCATTCCTCAGAAAAAAAGTTCTGTTGATACAAAATTTCGTTTTCCCTCGTCAATTTTTCGGCGTGTACAGAAACCGAATATATTTCTTTATCGGGTTGATGATTTGCCCTCACAAGCGAAAGTGCCGTATCGGAAATTTCTTTCCAAAGGCAGGTCGGGTGGGAAAGCATAGCCGAACGGTTTATCGTACTTTGGTCGGGAGAACGGATTGCAACCGCGACGTTTTTGCAACAAAGTCCGTGTTTTCTCAATCGCTCGGCAACAGACATCGAAAGATAGGTTATTGCAAAAGAAACATCTTCGGGAGTGACGAGGTTATATCGGAATGTCATTCCGTTCGAAACCGATTTCGGTTCGGGTTCGTAGCCAAAAGGCGTGACCTCGGCATAATCGTGCCCGAGCGCAAATTCACGAAGCATTATTCCGTTTTTGCCGAGCGCGTTTTTTATCGCGTTTCGGTCGCAACAAGCAAGGTCGCCTATCGTTCTAATACCTATTCTGCCAAGCGCTTTTGCGGTGGAATTACCGACAAAAAGCAACTCGGTAACAGGCAAGGGCCAGACGATTGATGCAAACCGTTCTGGCGGTATCACCGAGGTGGCATTAGGCTTTTTTAAATCGCTTCCCAACTTGGCAAATACCTTGTTAAACGACACTCCAACAGAAATGGTTATCCCGAGTTCATTTTCTATTCTTTTTCGTATCGAATCGGCAATATTATGCCCATTTCCAAACAGTTTTGAAGAACCCGTAACGTCGAGCCAACTTTCATCAATACCAAACGGCTCAACAAGGTCGGTGTAATCGTAAAAAATCCTATTCATTTTTTTAGACATCTCGCCATAAAGTCCGTAAGTTGGGCTTACCACCAATAAATCCGGGCATTTTTTCTTTGCTTCCCAAACAGTTTCGGCGGTGCGGATATTATATTTTTTCGCAAGTTCGTTTTTCGCGAGTACGATTCCGTGACGGTCCTCCGCGCTTCCGCAAACCGCCATAGGAACGCTTGCATATTCGGGATGCAGAGTCGTTTCGCAAGAGGCAAAAAACGAATTTGCATCACAATGCAAAATTGTCCGAAACCCTTGATTTTCAATATATTCGTTGTTTGTCGAACTTTTGAAATTCGAGTTTTTCATCAACTGTCCGCCGTCCGACGGTCCCATATACATTCGGTATCACTTCCCTTTTTCGTATCCTTAGTATGATACCACCCGAACAAACGTTTGTCAAGAACAAATGTTCTTGAAGGTGTAATAAAAAACCGTCGTTTTAAATTAAACAACGGTTTTTTGTGTTTTAAATCATTTAATTTGTTTCATTATTTTCGGCATCTTCACCTTGTATCACATCATCGATAGACTTGGTTACGTTATGAGTAATCGGAGTCCATTCAACCTTCTTGAAAAGAGCCGCTATTGCGATGGGGCAATAGGAAAGCATGAATATCGGGAAAGTGAAAAGATACTTTATCATCTTTTTGGGAGGACAGTCGATAACGTCCCATTCGGTCATCAACGTGATAAAACCAACCACGAATATAAGCATGTAGATGATAGAGCAGAAATACAAAAGCGGAACCATACAGAATTGGAAGAATACTTCAAAAATCGGATACTTGGCAAATACCGTGATACCGTAGATAAATTCACCGATACAGCAAAGAACAGAAAGTATAGTAAACGCAAGTGCAGGGAAAATCGTCATGAGCATATCATAGCAGGCGAAAGAGCCTTTAAATATGTTCTTGAACAGACTTTTGCCATATTTACCGAACACTTGATAAAAACCCTTCGACCAGCGCAAACGTTGATTCCAAGATTGTTTAAAGGTTTCGGGTTGTTCATCATAAACAACCGAACCGCCGCTGTATCCAATTTCTTCTCCGCGGATTGCCATATCCACCGAAAATTCAATATCTTCGGTGAGAAGATGATACTTCCAACCGTTATTCTTTTCAACGATTTCACGGCTGATACAGAAACCGGTACCCGAAATAGCGCAAGACGTACCGAACTTCATTCTCGCTTGGTTAAGATACTTCGCTTCGCGCAAGAACCAAAGAGAATAACCTGCGGTTATCCAGTTTGTACCGTAGTTTTTAGAGTTACGGTAACTTGTAAGAGCTTTATAACCGCGATTGAAGTTAACATTCATTTCTTTAACGAAATTCTTATCAACAAGATTATCGGCATCGAAAACTATGTAAGCATCGCAATCGTCTTTTTCGGCAAGAAGTTTCTTAAACAGAAAATCAAGCGCGTAACCCTTACCGACAAGTTCTTTATTATTACGTTCCAAAACCGTAGCACCGTATTCTCTGCCCACTTGGGCGGTATTATCGGTACAGTTATCGGCAATAAGGAATATTTTTATAAGTTCCTTCGGATAATCTTGACGGTTTATACTTTCAAGCAAGTGCCCGATAACGTTTTCTTCGTTACGTGCGCTTATTACAACGCCGAACTTATTCATTTTATCGCTTTTCACGGGTTTGGACTTATCCTTACCGAGAAAAACCCAGAAGATATATAAGAATTGATAAAGATAACAAATTACAAAAGCCGCCGTAAGAATTATATTACATACGGCAAATATATCTTTTATTTCCACGATGTAGCCTCCGTGGCAGTATTTGTTTTACTGATTATACAACAATAAGACACAAAAGTCAATAGTTGGCGGTGCTTTTGGAAAACAACAAAAAACAGGAATCAACATCTTAAACAAATGAGATTCCTGTTCTGTATTCTTTTAAAGTCTTGACGCAATCGCTTCCAAGAAACCAACGGTATCAACCTGTGTTTTATTTTCAAGAGTGGAAATAAGGTAAAGGTCTTTTGTCATGATACCGCTTTCGATAGTATCAATGCAAGCGCGTTCAAGTTTATCCGCAAATTCGCAAAGTTCGGGGATTTCGTCAAGTTCGCCTCTCTTACGGAGTGCGCCCGTCCAAGCAAAAATCGTCGCAACCGAGTTAGTCGAGGTAGGCAAGCCTTTAAGGTGATTGTAATAATGGCGTTGAACCGTACCGTGAGCCGCCTCGTATTCATAGATTCCATCAGGCGAAACGAGAACGCTTGTCATCATTGCAAGTGAACCGTAAGCGGTGGAAACCATGTCACTCATAACGTCGCCGTCGTAATTCTTACAAGCCCAGATAAAGCCGCCTTCGGAACGGATAACACGTGCAACGGCATCGTCGATGAGGGTATAAAAATACTCAATACCTGCTTGTTCGAACTTTTCTTTATATTCGTTTTCATAGATTTCCGCGAAGATATCTTTGAAACGGTGGTCATAAGTTTTACTTATCGTGTCTTTCGACGAGAACCAAAGCGACATACCCGTATCAAGCGCGTAATTAAAGCAACTTCTTGCAAAGCCCTCGATGGACTTATCGATGTTATGAATACCCTGAACTATACCCGATGTTTTGAAATCTTGGATAAGTGCACGAGTTTCTTTTCCGTCAGGCGTTGTAACAACAAGTTCGGCTTTGCTTCCTGCTTCTGCGCGAAGTTCGGTCGCCTTATAGATATCTCCGTAAGCATGACGAGCAATAGAAATCGGCTTTGTCCAATTACGAACGTAAGGCGGAATACCTTTGACGATAATAGGAGTACGGAAAACAGTACCGTCTAAAATCGCACGTATTGTACCGTTAGGCGATTTCCACATTTCTTTAAGGTTATATTCGGTCATTCTTGCCGCGTTGGGCGTAATTGTAGCGCATTTTACCGCAACGCCGTATTTTTTGGTAGCGTTTGCGGAATCGATGGTAACTTGGTCGTTAGTTTCGTTACGGCACTCTAAACCGAGGTCATAATATTCGGTTTTGAGGTCGATATACGGAAGAAGAAGAATATCCTTTATCTGTTTCCAGATAATTCTTGTCATTTCATCGCCGTCCATTTCGACAAGCGGCGTTTTCATCTGTATTTTTGCCATGTTGATTTCTCCTTAGTTGTATATGGGTTTAAGGGGATTTTTGAAATTGTGTATTCAGAAAACGCAACGTTAGGCCGTCATCCTGAGCGAAGCGGCGCGAGCCGCGCAGCCGAAGGATATACTAAAAACTCAATTCAGCCCAACTTGGATTATCTGTTTCTACCAGAACGTTTTTCTTAAATCTTTTCCAACCTTTTAATTGTTTTTCACGAGCGATAGCTTCGTTAATATCGTGAAATTCCTCGTAATATACGAGTTTGTTAATATTGTACTTCTTGCTGAAACCGTCGAGCATTTTATTTTTATGCTCGTAAAATCTTCTCTGCAAATCGTTTGTAACGCCGATATACAGCATTTTATTGTTTTTGGTAGTCAATATGTAAACGTAATACATTATAAATCTTTTTTGGTTTTATGCAAGATTAGACGTATATCCCGATTTGCGCTAACGCAAATCGCTTTCGCCAACGCGAAAGTTCGACTTCGCAAAACGGTTTTATAACCGTTTTGCTTCGCTCAGGATGACATTATGCTTGCTTGGTATATTCAAGCAAACCGCCTGCGAGAATTATATCTCTATCGCGTTCGGAAAGCGAGGAAACAAGTTTGATTTCCTTGCCGTTTGCAGTCATAGCAACATCTTTTCCGTCTTTGATACAAGCGCGAATATCCGAAAGATTAAGTTTATCGCCAAGAGCGATAGCATCGTAATCGTCGGGATTTGCAAAAGTCAAGGGCAAGATACCTGCATTAACGAGGTTGGCTGCGTGGATACGCGCAAAACTCTTTGCAATTACAGCCTTAACGCCCAAATACAACGGAACGAGTGCGGCGTGTTCGCGAGAAGAACCCTGACCGTAGTTTTCTCCGCCGATGATTATACCGCCGTTCTTTTCTTTGGCACGTGCAGGAAATTCCTCGTCACAAACTTCAAAGCAGAAGTTAGAAAGATAAGGAATATTAGAACGGTAAGGAAGAATCTTCGCGCCAGCAGGCATGATATGGTCGGTGGTGATATTGTCGCCGACTTTCAAGATACATTCGCAATCAATCGTTTCGGGAACAGGTTTGCTTTCGGGGAAAGGTTTAATATTAGGACCGCGAACGACCTCAACATTAACCGCTTCTTCAACCGTTGCAGGTTTGATAACCATATTATCGTTTATCATGAAACGGGTAGGCATCGAAATTTCGGGCATAGCACCGATGGTTCTCGGGTCTGTCAAAACGCCCGTAAGAGCCGAGATTGCAGCAGTTTCGGGGCTGACAAGATAAACCTGTGCATCCTTTGTACCGCTTCTTCCGAGGAAGTTACGGTTAAATGTACGGAGTGAAACACCTGCCGATTGAGGCGATTGTCCCATACCGATACAAGGACCGCAAGCGCTTTCCAAAATTCTCGCGCCTGCATCTATCATCCAACTCAACGCACCGCATTCGGCAAGCATATTATAAACCTGCTTACTACCGGGGGCGATAGAAAGCGAAACGTTATCGTGAACCGTTTTGCCCTTTAAAATGTGGGCAACCTTCATCAAATCGACAAACGACGAGTTTGTGCAAGAACCGATACAAACTTGGTCAACTTTAATGTTTCCGATTTCTTCAATTGACTTTACGTTATCGGGGCTGTGAGGACAAGCCGCCGCAGGAACAAGTTCGGAAAGGTTGATATCAATAACGAGGTCGTATTCGGCATCGTCATCTGCTTTTAATTCAACATATTGGTCTTCTCTGCCTTGTGCGGCAAGGAAAAGACGAGTGTTTTCGTCGGAGGGGAATACCGAAGTAGAAGCACCCAATTCCGCGCCCATGTTGGTAATAGTTCCGCGTTCGGGAACGGTTAGGGTTTTAACACCCTCTCCTCCGTATTCGATAATTCTGCCGACACCGCCCTTAACACTCAAACGGCGAAGCACTTCGAGAATGACGTCCTTAGCAGAAACCCAATCATTGAGTTTGCCTGTCAAATTAACTCTTACCATTTCGGGCATAGTGATGTGATATGCACCGCCGCCCATTGCAACCGCAACGTCAAGACCGCCTGCACCGAATGCAAGCATACCCAAGCCGCCGCCCGTCGGTGTATGGCTGTCAGAACCGATTAAGGTTTTGCCGGGGACACCAAAACGTTCAAGATGGACTTGGTGGCAGATACCGTTACCGGGGCGTGAGAAATACAAACCGTATTTTTTAGCGCAGGTACGGATATACAAATGGTCGTCGGCGTTCATAAAGCCGTTTTGAAGCGTGTTATGGTCGATATATGCAACCGAAAGTTCGGTTTTAACGCGCGGAATACCCATTGCCTCAAATTCAAGGTATGCCATAGTACCCGTTGCGTCTTGGGTAAGTGTTTGGTCGATTTTAAGACCGATAGGAGTACCCTTTATCATTTCACCTTCAACAAGGTGCGCTTTGATTATTTTTTGAGCGATAGTCAATCCTGACATTTTATGTTATCCTTTCTGTCTTCAATCTCGATATACGGTAATCTGCCGTGGAAAGTTCTGTATGCAGGACGCATAATTCGACGGCAAGTGATGATTTCTTCCAAACGGTGTGCACACCAACCCGAAAGACGAGCAATCGCAAACAACGGAGTGTACATTTCTTCGGGTATACCGAGCATACGGTAAACAAGACCCGAATAAAGGTCAACATTGGCGCAGATCGCGTTACCATCTTGCATTTTATTTTGCAACAACGTAGGTGCCAAACGTTCAACCGAATGCAACAGCTCGAAATCGCCGCGCATTCCAAACATATCGCAATGTTCTTCTGCCGCTTTGCGCAGGATAAGCGCACGTGGATCGCTCAAAGTATAAACCGCGTGGCCGACACCGTAGATAAGACCGCTTCTGTCGCCTGCTTCACGGTTTAGAAGTTTTTGCAAATATGCGCTTACTTCCTCATCATCTTTATAATCGCGAACGTTTTCTTTGATGCCGTCAAGCATCTTTAAAACCTTTATATTCGCACCGCCGTGGCGTGGCCCTTTCAATGCACCGATACCTGCGGCGATTGCCGAGAAGGTATCCGTACCCGAAGAAGTCAATGCACGAACCGCGAAAGTGGAGTTATTACCGCCGCCGTGTTCGGCATGAAGTATAAGACATTTATCAAGAAGTTTTGCTTCCTCGTGAGTGAATTTACGGTCGAAACGAAGCATCGA
Organism: Clostridia bacterium; assembly: GCA_017630915.1. Taxonomy (GTDB): domain Bacteria; phylum Bacillota; class Clostridia; order Oscillospirales; family CAG-382; genus Coliplasma. The sequence goes on along the minus strand of JAGBUH010000053.1, from coordinate 36,071 downwards.
GAGTATATTTTCAGCCATGCTTTGACCGGGAATCGGAGAATGTAGGAAGAAGCTTTCATTATCGTAATAACGTTTTTTAACCTGATATGCCGCCGTCATAATCATAGGCATACGCGCGATTATCATTAGAGATTGACGAAGCACGTTTTCGATAGAATTGTCGTCGGGGTTTTCGTCATAACTATAAAGTGCAAGCACACTTCTTGCAAGTTTGTTCATAATATCGGGACTGGGCGCGCGCATAATCATATCCTCGATAAAGGACATCGGGGGATCGCTGTATTCGTCCATAAGGGCGTCATAAAAATCAAGTTGGTCCTGAGTAGGAAGCGAACCGAAAAGCAACAACCACGAGGTTTCGTCATAACCGAATCTGTCGTGTTTGTCGTTTGCGTCTATTATGTCGTTAATACTTACACCGCGGTAAAAAAGTTCGCCTTCGCAAGGAACACGTTCATATTCGTTAATAACGTAACCGTGAACGTTGCTGACTCTTGTGATGCCTGCAAGTACACCCGTACCGTCGGGATTACGAAGTCCGCGTTTTACGCCATACTTCGTATACATCTGTTCGTCAAACGCCGAATGTTCGCGAAGTGCGTTGGCAATCATTTCTATATTTAATTTACTGTTCATAACAATTACATCCTTTCGTATAGGATAGTGTATCAAAAAGTGCGCGTATTGTCAACAAAAAATGCAACCAAAAATGAATTTTGTTGCATTTTTGCCATGCATATATATTGTTTTTGTCGATCAGGCAATATTTTTTGCAACATCAAATGTCTTTTATTGCAAAATTCTTCAAGCGTTCTTAACCGATTCCGCAAGCAGGTCTTTCATCGAGTACATACCATTTTTTTTGCTTACAATATAGGAAGCGGCTTTAAGCGCCCCTTCGGCAAAAAGGGCACGGCTTTCAGCGGTATGTTTCAAACTGACGGTTTCGCCGTTACGGCTCAAAAGCACCTCATGTTCACCGAAGATACCGCCGCAACGGATAGAAGAAATACCGATTTCGTTATTGGGGCGAACCATTCTTCTTGACGCGCGTTCGGTCACAAAATCCGTGCCTTCGGGCATAAGTTCGGCGATTCCTTCGGCAATCATAAGTGCAGTGCCGCTCGGAGCATCTAATTTATTACGATGGTGTTTTTCGATAATTTCGATATCGCAATCACCGCCAAATGCTTTTACCGCACTCTTACAAAGGTCGATAAGCAGATTTATACCAAGCGACATATTACGCGAATAAAACACCGCATATTCGTTAGAAAGCGCTTTGAGCATCGAAAGTTCGCTCTCGGTATGTCCAGTAGAAGCGACGACACAAGGCGTGCCCGTTTTGCGAACGTAAGCACAAATTTCGGGAACGGCAGTATGGTGAGTAAAATCAATCACCGCGTCGGCGGATTCTTTAACGTCTTCGATAGATTTATAAAAAGGGATATCAAAATCGGGTGTTCCGAATTTATCTACGGCGGCGGCAATTTCGACACCCGAAGCATTGGCAGAAGCGATTATTTCCCTACCCATTCTGCCGCACGCACCATTTACTATTATTTTCATATAATTACCTATTTGCACAAGCCTTGTTCGCGCATAAGTGCAAACAATTTTTCGTTATCGGCATCGTCCATCGGGCAAAGTGGCATACGGAATTCGTCGGTGCAAAATCCCATCTTTGAAACAGCGGTCTTGACGGGAATGGGGTTAACCTGCATAAACAAGCCGTTCATAAGACGGAGATATTTAAGTTGCATTTTAGCAGCGGATTTGAAATCGCCGTCAAGGCAGTATTTAGTCATAAGGTGTGCTTCGGTAGGCATGATGTTGGAGAATACCGAAATACAACCGATCGCACCCATTGACATAAGAGGAACGACTTGTTGGTCGTCGCCGCTATACATATCCATGTAGCCTTCACAAGCTTCCAAAACTTCCATCATAAGAAGAAGGTTGCCGCTTGCTTCTTTTGTAGCAACGATATTTTCATGTCTTGAAAGTTGCTTATACGAATCAACAGAAATACAGAAACCCGTTCTGCCGGGAACGTTGTACAAAATACAAGGGAGATTTACCGAATCGGCAACGGTATTGAAGTGGCTGACGATACCCTTTTGAGAGCATTTATTATAATACGGAGTTACAAGCAAAAGACCGTCTGCACCCGCTTTTTCGGCAAAACGTGAAAGTTCAACAGCATATTGGGTGTTGTTAGAACCCGTACCTGCAATAACGGGAACACGGCGGTTAACCTTTTCAATCGTAAATTCAACAACGCGTTTATGTTCATCGTCGTCTAACGTAGCAGGTTCACCGGTCGTGCCGCAAACAACAAGCGCATCAATTCCGCCTTGGATTTGGAATTCAAGTATTTTTTCAAGTGCTTCAAAATCCACCTTACCATCTTTGAACGGAGTGATAAGTGCGGTAGCGGTTCCTTTAAAAATGGGTTTATGTATAGACATAATGCTTTTCCTCCAAGAATCACATCAAAGTTTATAAATCTTATTCATTATATTTTAACACCGTAGATATTAAATGTCAACAAATTTTTGAACATAATCTATTTTTCAAACCCAACACATTTTTTGAACGGATTGCTTTTTTTGAATCGTATTATTGATAGCTCATAACAACAAATCAAAAAAATTCACAAAATGTTATTTTTTACAAAATAATTATTGCGTATTGCGCGTTTGATTTTTTTATGTTATGATGTACAAAATCGCAACGGAGGAATTTATGAGAAAAACATTATCACTTTTATTAGCTGTTACACTGCTTTTAGCGATCATCTTGGTTTTCCCCAATAGCGTCAGCGCGGCATTCCCCTCTCCGTCCGATATGAACGGATATGAAAATCTTTGCTTGACTTATACGTGGAACCCTAACGGCGTTAACAATGGGCGTCATACCGTTCAGGACCTTATGCCTTACGTTGCGTATTACGATGCCGGCGGAGATATCAAAGACTTTTTCTTTGACAGTTATCTTTTCCTCCCCTGCGTTCAACTCGGCACTTCGGGTGGCAGTATGCACTATAACAGTTCCAACCCATGTCTTGCTGTTGACTGGGAAGACTATGTCGAAGATACGTTCTACCCCGATACCAATGTAAACGCACTTGAAACCGCCTTCGGCGAAGCGAAAGCGAAACTCAACGCTCCCGACAAAAAAGCCGGTGTGTTTTTATCAATTCTTTATCCTGCCAAAAGTGCAGGTTCGAGATTCGGTTCATTGGGCGGCAGAAGCCTAAATATGAACAAATATGCCGACCGTCAGTATGCGGTAAAATGGATTATTGACGAACAGCTTCGCTTATATAAAGAAGCCGGATACGAGAATCTCGAACTTGTCGGTTTTTATTGGCTCGAAGAACGTCTGCAAAGCGGTTCGCTCGGTACGGAAGATACCAAACTGTTCCAATATGCTTCGGAATACCTTCACTCATTGGGTTTTAAGTTTATATGGATTCCCTACTATCAATCAAACGGATATTCTAAATGGAAAACGCTTGGTTTCGACGTTGCTTGTATGCAACCGAATATGTATTGGCAAACTACCGCAGATGCAAACCGTGTTGATAACTGTGTAGATTCCTGTAATTCCCTTGGAATGTGTGTAGAAATAGAACTCGACCACAAGGTTTTTTCCGACAGCGAATATTACAACCGCTATCTCGATTATCTCGAAGGTTGTATGAACGGCGGTGCGATGGATTCGATTAAAATGTACTACCAAGGCGGTAAAACAGGCGCGTATTACGCAGCTTGGAGTTACGGAGGATCAACAGCACGTTCGATTTATGATCTTACCTATAAATATGCAAAAGGCTCTTTGACTCAAAGTGATATCGACAGATACAGAGAAGGCGGATTCAAAATCCCCGAAGACGTTGATTGGATATCAATCGGAAAAGATTACGTTGCTTCCGCCCCATATTACAGCGATGGCTCAATTGATTATCAAGACAACGATGGAACCGAACTTACCGACGGCGTTGTCGGCACAACAGCGTTAGGTACGGAATGGCACGCGTTCCACAATTCGCTCCTTGATTCAGACGGCAGAATGAACGTTACGATAGACCTTGGAAAAGTCACTTCGGGACTAACCAACTTCTTGATACAATTCAGTAACATAAATACTTCCGGAATCAGTGCTCCGAAGGATGACATCAAGATTTATATTTCTGACAACGGAAGCGATTTTAAATTACTTGCTCAACCAATGCTTGAATATGACGGAATTTCGGCATATATTAACCTCGTCACACAGCCCGTTTCTGCAAGATACGTTAAGTTCTCATTCATAAACAGCACCTACAATTTTGTATTCTGCGGCGAAGCCATGGTCGGCAGAAATGACACAGAAGGAACAACGCCCGACATAAGCGACGATACAAGTTCAGACACAAGTTCGGATACGAGTTCGGATACGAGTAACGATGACACAAGTGATCCTATCACTCCTCCCGATGACGAAGAAGATGAAGACACCGCAAAAAATATACTGCTTAATAAAAAATATGACATTTCGGGTTGCGGTGTTAAATCCACTTATAACGCTAACTTAACCGACGGTAACGCCTTTTCCAACCTGAATTACAATGCAACTTCCAACTGGTTTGCATTCTATCACCACGAAAATGCAAGTAGTTCCGATATCAACGCGCCCGACAAAGTAGGATATGCAATTTTCAACCTCGGCGATAAATATGCGTTGAATTCAATCAGAATGCATCTGCTCAACAACACGTCATGGGCAATCGGTGTACCGGAAGCGATAAACATTTACGTTTCTAACGACGGCGAAAATTGGGGCAAATCGGTCGGAACGATGACTATTTCAAAAGCTGAAAACGTCGGTTATTGGACCGAAATACCGCTTGACTGTTCTGCAAGATATTTGAAAGTTGAATTCATACTCTCCGACCACTTCGCATTTGTTAATGAAATTGAAGCTTACGGTTCAATAGACGCGTCACCCGACACCCCGGTTGTTGAAATACCGCTTGGCGATGTAAACGAAGACGGTGTTGTCGATTCAGTGGATTATCTTTTGGTCAAACGTCATTGTTTTAACACCTACACGCTCAATGAACAAGAAAGACTAACCGCAGATATTGACGAAAACGATATAATCGATTCGGTAGATTATTTGCTCATCAAGAGAATTGCATTCTCCAACTATAACGTGTAAACACCACTAATATAGCAGAAAATCGGCACTCTTTTCGGAGTGCCGATTTTTTATAGTTTATGCGTTTTTGAGTTTATACGTTTTCGATATGCGCTTAAAATCGGCGGAGAACAGATGCAGAATGAAAAATCGGCAACCGAAGTTGTAGAAATCTACTACAAGTGTTGCCGATTTTTTATAGCATTATATTTTTACCGCCTCGACCAATATGTTAATAGGCGAAGCAGAACGGATGCAGATTGAAGAAACACGAGCGATGCTGTAGAAATCTACTGCGAGCGAGAGTTTATTCGATATGCGCTTAAAATCGGCGAGAACAGATGCAGAATGAAAAATCGGCAACCGAAGTTGTAGAAATCTACTACGAGTGTTGCCGATTTTTTATAGCATTTATGCGGTCTGCGCTGTTATACGCCGATTTTCGTTATGCAAGCGTAATTTCTTTGTTCTGCTCGGAGGAGTCGTACATCGCTTGCATCATTGTTGCGGTGATAATTGCCTTGTCGATGTGAGAAGGAAGCTTTTCGCCGGTTCTTACGCAATCAACAAACGCGTTGATTTCGTTTTCGAAATGGTTGCTCGCTTGGAACTTGGGCTTGAAGTCGATGAGAGTGTTGCAGGAAGTGGTGTAAAGAGTGAAATCGCCGCCGTAGGTAAGACGGATACCTGCTTTTGTACCGATGAAGTCGATATATGTTTCAGCAACACCGATGTTTTGAGCCCATGCGCCGTTGAGGGTGATGGTAGGACCTTCGGTACGAACGAAGCCGGTAACGAAGTCGTCAACGTCATAAGTACCGTTAACGTCTTTGGTCATTTCAGACCACATGCTGTTATAAACATAGTTGGGCATATCAACACCGAGTTTGGAGAAGGTCTTCGCCGAAACGGTGAGGGGTTTGGGATCGTCCATGCAGTACATAACGATATCGAGATAGTGAACGCCCCAGTCGATAAGAACGCCGCCGCCCGAGATAGACTTGGTGGTGAATGCACCGCCGAGACCGGGAATGGAACGGTGAGCGCGGAAGCTTACATATACGTGATAAACTTCGCCGAGTTCGCCCGATTGAATGATTTCACGGAGGCGGTTAACGGCAGAGTTAAAACGGTTAACAACACCGATGTTGAGGATTTTACCTGTTTCGTGTTGCGCCTTTTGCATTTCAAGTGCTTCGGAAAGAGTTCTTGCGGCAGGTTTTTCACAAAGAACGTTTTTACCTGCTTTAAGGAAGTCGATGGTAATGGTGCTGTGCATCTTATTGGGGGTACAGATAGAAACCGCTTCGATTTCGGGATCGTTCAAGATATCGTGATAATCTTCAACAGCGGTACCGCAGCCGTATTTTTCAACCGCTTCTTCGGCTCTCGATTTGATGATATCGCAGAAATATTTGATTTCTACCGTTTCATTCTTCATATATGCGGGAATGTGCGCGCTGTTAGCGATAGTACCGCAACCGATGATTGCAATCTTCATTTTGGACATAGTTTGTTCCTCCAAATAAAATAACGTTTATTACGTTTTAAAGTTAGGCACATTCTATCACACTTTTTCCTCTTTTTCAATAGATTTGCGACAAAAAACAAAAAAACACTTGACAGAACCGACACACTTGATTATACTATTGAAAGCAAAAGCTGTGATGGGGACTAAGCTATCTCAAACGCACTTTTCAGAGAGCCGTTGGTTGGTGTGAAACGGCAGGTGTAAAGATACGTGAACTCACCCCTGAGCTGCCGTTCCGAAATGTTTTAGTAGGTTCGGTCGGGTTTCTCGCCGTTATCAAGAGAACGTGCTGTTTGGCGCGTGAAATGATAATATTGATTTACCCAAGCTCTATTTATGTTTTTGCGTAGATAGAGTTTTTTATTTTTTCGTTGATATTCCAAGAAAAAGGAGCACAAAAATGAAGTTATCCTTCTCAACACTCGCCTGCCCAGGTTACGGTTTTTCGGATATTTATGCGATGGCAACCGACCTCGGTTTCGACGGCATCGAAGTGCGCGGTCTCGGCGACGACATCTTTGACAACAAACACAATATGCCTTTCGCGGCGGAAAATCTTGCCGATACTGTTAAGAAACTCGCATCGCTCGGTCTTGAAATTCCGATTTTAAGTTCCGACTGCTGTCTTAAACATAAAGCACTTGCAGACGAAAACAAACGCATCGTCGCAGAATACATCAAAGCGGCAAAAGCACTGGGAACCAAGTTTGTCCGCGTTTTAGGTGACGACGGTCCTACCGCTGTTGACGACGGCGATGACGATGAAGTGCTTTCTCAACTTTTATCTATTCTTCCGATGGCGGAAGAAGCAAACGTTACGCTTCTTTTGGAAACCAACGGTGTTTACAGCGATACCGCACGTCTTAAAAGTTTGCTCGACAAAGTACCGAGCGACAACGTCGCGGCGCTTTGGGATATTCACCACCCCTACCGCTTCGCAAAAGAATCGCCCGAAACTACCGTTCAAAACCTCGGTATGTATATTGCCCACGTGCACATCAAGGACAGCATCGAGGAAGACGGCAAGATAATTTACAAAATGATGGGCGAAGGCGATATGCCTATCGAAGAAATGATTCGTGCGTTGGGTTCGATCAACTTCGAAGGTTATCTCTCGCTCGAATGGGTAAAACGCTGGGCGCCTTATCTTCAAGACGCGGGTATCATCTTCCCTAATTATGTAAACTATATGGCGCGTTTCGTCGGCAGAAAATTCGGTTCTGATATGCTTATCGACGACTTGCGCGGTCAGGGTAAATATATTTGGCAAAAGAATATGCTCATCGACCTGACTTTCCCCCAAGTGTTAGACAGAGTTTGCGAAGCATTCCCCGACCAATATGCTTTCCGTTTCACCGAATGTGATTATACAAGAACATATCCTCAATTCCGCGACGACGTCGACAAATTCGCTCGCGCGCTCATTTCGCTCGGCGTCAAGCGCGGCGACCACGTTGCAGTTTGGTCAACCAACCTTCCTCAATGGTATATTGCTTTCTGGGCAACTACCAAAATCGGCGCGGTTTTGGTTACGGTTAATACCGCTTATAAAATTTACGAAATTGAATATTTGCTCCGTCAATCCGACACTCACACTTTGGTTATGTGTGACGGATTCAAGGACAGCGATTACAATGCGATTATGCACGAGCTCTGTCCCGAATTGAACGAGCATACCGCGGGCAAACCGCTTTACAGCAAACGTCTTCCCTTCCTTCGCAATATTATCACGATTCAAAGCGAACAAAAGGGTTGTCTTACTTGGGAGCAAGCGCTTGAATATGCCGATTTGACTCCTATCGAAGAAGTTTACCGTCGCGCTTCGCTTATCAACAAGCACGACGTTTGCAATATGCAATACACTTCGGGTACGACAGGTTTCCCGAAAGGTGTTATGCTCACCCACTACAACGTAGTAAACAACGGCAAAAATATCGGCGACGGGATGGATTTGTCCTCCGCCGACAGAATGATGATTCAAGTGCCGATGTTCCACTGTTTCGGCATGGTTCTTGCGATGACTGCATCGGTAACACACGGCGTTACAATGTCACCGCTTTCCTATTTCTCGCCGAAACGTGCGCTTGATTGCATCAACAGAGAAAAGATAACCTGCTTCCACGGTGTTCCGACGATGTTTATCGCATTGCTTGAAAACGAAAACTTTGAAAGCACCGATTTCTCACATATGAGAACGGGTATCATGGCAGGTTCGCCTTGTCCCGTAAAGGTTATGCAAGACGTTGTAGACAAGATGAATATGACCGAAATCACCATAGTTTACGGTCAGACCGAGGCTTCTCCCGGTTGCACCATGAGCCTTACCACCGACAGTCTTGACGCACGTGTAAACACGGTTGGTGGCGCTATGTTCGGTGTCGAATGCAAGATAGTCAATCCCGAAACCGGCGAAGAATTGCCCGACAACGTTGACGGCGAATTTGTCGCTCGCGGTTACAACATTATGAAGGGTTATTACAAGATGCCCCAAGCGACCGCAATTGCAATCGACGAAGACGGTTGGCTTCACACGGGCGACCTTGCGCGCCGCACTCCCGAGGGATATTTCAAAATCACGGGACGTATTAAGGATATGATTATCCGCGGCGGCGAGAATATTTATCCCAAAGAAATCGAAGACTTTATATACACTCACCCGAAGGTAAAAGACGTTCAGGTTATCGGCGTGCCCGACATTCAATACGGCGAAGAAATAATGGCTTGTATCATTCCGAAAGAGGGCGAAACCATTACCGAAGACGAAATCAAAACCTATGTCCGCGACAATATGGCGAAACACAAAACTCCGAGATATGTTTCCTTCGTCAGCGAATTCCCGATGAACGCGGCGGGTAAAATACTCAAATACAAGATGCGCGAAAACGCGGTTGAAGAACTCAACCTCAAAAAAGCGGCATCTATCGAAACCGCATAATTATGTAAACTATTCACACCCCGATAAAACCGTCGGGGTGTGAATCAAATCAGGAGGTTTTTATGAACGGAAGAAAGGTATTTTCCGATATAAAAAGCGAGGGTTTTGACTGCGCGTTGTTTCTTGACGAAACGAGCCAATATTACCTCAGCGATTTTTATTCTACCGACGGCACGGTTATAGTTTCGGAATCCGAAACGGCGTTGTTTATCGATTCGCGTTATTTCGAAGCGGCGGAAAACGACAAAAAGGCAGACAAATTAAGCGACGACGTAAACGTTTATCTTTTCAGAAAAAACATCTTTGAAGTCATCGCCGAATACATAGCTTCAATCTCTGCGAAAAAGGTTTGTTTAGACCCTGCGCTTATTACTGTTAAGCAGTTGCAAACTCTGAAAAACAAGTGCTTTGATATTGAATTTTCCTATCTTTCCGACGTGTGCTTGAAGCACAGACGAGTAAAGACCAAGGAAGAAATTGATAAAATCCGCAAGGCGCAATCTATTACCGACAAGGCGTTTTCGCACATCCTCGGTTTTATCAACAAAGACAGAACCGAGCTTGAAGTTGCGGCGGAACTCGAATACTTCATGCGATGCAACGGTGCAAACGGACTCGCGTTTGACACCATCGCGGTTTCGGGCAAAAATTCCTCGCTTCCGCACGGCGTACCCACCGACAGCAAGTTGACCGAAAATTCATTCTTCACAATGGATTACGGCGCAAAATACGCGGGATATTGCTCGGATATGACAAGAACTATCGTTTTGGGCAAAGCCGATGACGAAATGAAACGAATTTACAACACCGTCTTCACCGCACAGGCAGAAGCGATGAAATACATCAAAGCAGGCGTGAGTTGCAAAGCGGCAGACAAGGTTGCGCGTGATGTTATCACCGACGCGGGATACGGCGAATATTTTGGCCACTCGCTCGGTCACTCACTTGGTTTGGAGATTCACGAATTGCCATCTTGCTCACCGAAAAGCGAAGACACTCTCGTTGTTGGCAACATCGTAACTGTTGAACCGGGTATATATATCCCCGGCAAATACGGTGTACGAATCGAAAACATGGTGCTCGTCACCGAAAACGGTTGCGAAAACCTTACAAACAGCGACAAATCGCTTATCGAGTTATAATATGCATATAAACTTTTTTCCAATTGTAATTTTCATTTTACTCTTTGCAGTAATCATCCCACAGCAAAAAAGACAACGTTTTTTATTTACACGAATAACACATAAGGAGAAAACAGATATGCTTCCAAAAGAAATGATAAAAGAATTTGTCGGAAAGGTTTGTTACGTTTCCGTTTTCGAGGGTTCTATGTCCCCTCTTGCCAGAATAATCGACGTCGAAGACAACTGGATTAAAGTCAAGGACAAAAAAGGCGTTATTTCGATGATAAACGGCGATATGGTCAAAACCATTCAAATCGCCCCCGAAAAATACCAAAATTCCTGTCAATAGGTTTTTGCTATATCAAAAAACACTTGACAAAATGTGCCTTTTCATATAAAATATAGTAGTTAAAAATATTGTCTTATAATTTAGACATAAATCAGGAGGAAATATTATGATTTCGGCAGGCGATTTCAGAAACGGTCTGACCTTTGAAATGGATGGCCAACTTATGCAGGTCATCGAATTCCAACACGTAAAACCCGGTAAAGGCGCAGCGTTCGTTAGAACCAAAATGAGAAACATCATCTCCGGCGCAGTTATCGAAACTTCTTTCAACCCCACCGCAAGATTCCCTCAAGCTATCGTTGAAAGAAAGGATATGGAATACAGCTACTCTGACGGCGATCTTTATTACTTCATGGATCCCGAAACATACGACCAAGTTCCCCTTAACGCAGACAAGCTTCCCGACAGCTTTAAGTTTGTTAAAGAAGGTATGACTTGCAGACTTATGTCCTACAAGGACAACGTTTTCTCGGTTGAACCTCCCATCTTCGTTGAATTGGAAGTTACCGCTACCGAACCCGGCGTAAGAGGCAATACCGCTACCAACGTTACCAAACCTGCTACCGTTGAAACCGGCGCAGAAGTTAAGGTTCCGATCTTCATCAACGAAGGCGACGTTATTAAAATCGACACCAGAACCTGCGAATATCTCGAAAGAGTATAATCCGCTGCGTTCTCCGTTGAAGACACTTATTTTCAACGGGTTTCGGATGTCCGTACACTCGCGTCTCGCGCCTCGCGGATATCTTAGTTATAATTTCATTGTATATTTTCAAGTGAAACACATATCCTAAACTAAAAAAGGAGAAACAGAATGAACGTTTCCGAAAAGGCTGCATATATTAAGGGTCTTATGGACGGTTTGTCCATCGACACTTCCAAAGATGAAGGCAAGGTTCTCGCTGCTATGGCTAATCTTCTCGAAGACCTCGCTCTTTCGATTCAAGACCTTGAAGACGAAACCGCTAATCTCAACGATTATATCGAAGAAATCGACGAAGACCTCGGCGCAATCGAAGAAGATTTCTACTGCTGCGATGACGATTGCGATTGTGACTGCGATTGTGATTGTGACGATGATTTTGATTACTGCGACTGCGACGACTGCGACGATGATTGCGATTGCTGTGATTGCTGCGAATGTCTTGAACTTGAATGTCCCGCTTGCGGCGAACCCGTTTATATCGACGAATGTGACGTTGCAGAAATCGACGAACTCGAATGTCCTTCCTGTGGCAAGGTTCTCACTCTTGTAGAGACCGATGCCGACGATGACGAATGTGGTTGTGACTGCGGTTGCGATTGCGAATAATTTAACAATTTATTAGGTAAAAAGCGCTGTTGCGATTATGACTTCGCGACAGCGTTTTTTAGGTGACAACATGAGCATCAAAAGAGAAATTATCGACGTACATACACACATTTGGCCTGACAAAAAAATCTTTACGCGCCGCTGACAACATTGTGAATTACTATTCCGTACCGCGTCAAGGCGACGGTTCTATGAACGGCATTTTTAGGGGTGCTGAACAATTTGACAACATCCGTTTTGTGATATCCTCCGCCACTCTTAAACCCGACAGAGAACACGCGCAGGTCGGAAACAACTTTTTAATCAACACGGCAAACAGCGATTCTCGTTTCATCCCCCTCGCATCTTTTCACCCCGAAATGGGGTTCGACGAAGCCGTTAGCGAACTCGAACGTTGCAAAGCATTAGGTGCAAAAGGTATCAAGATTCACTCGGATTTTCAACGTTTTTTCATCGACGCAGAAAATGCCATGGAGATATACAAAGAAGCGGCAAGGCTAAACCTCCCGATTCTTTTTCACGTGGGCGACAAGAACACCGACTTCTCTACGCCGAAGCGCGTTTGTAACATTCTTGAAAAGATACCCGAACTAACAATCATCGCGGCGCACATGTGCGGTTACAGCGTTTGGGACGAAGCCGAACAGTATCTTATCGGTTCGCCCGTTTATACCGACACGAGCGAAGCGTTTCTGGGCATGGACGGAAAAGGACTCTACCGCTTGATCGAAAAACACGGTGTCACCAAAGTTATGTTTGGCTCGGATTATCCGCTTTGGAATACCGACTTTGCATTCAACCAGATAGAAAGCATCGGTTTAAGCGAAATCGAAAAGGACCTTATCTATTCCGCCAACGCAAAAAAAGTGTTTGGTGTTTGATTTTATATTTTTTGTTTTTAAAAGCGAGAGGAAAATTATAAAAAGTTTTTTCTCTCGCGCTCTCTTTTCAAAAATTTTTAATATCAACAATATAATAAAAACAAAAACACAATGGTTGTTACGCCATTGTGTTTTTTGTATTTCTTTTAGACAGAAACTTATCTGAATTTACGCTTGCGAGCCGCTTCGGACTTCTTCTTGCGCTTTACGCTGGGCTTTTCGTAATGTTCTCTCTTACGAATCTCAGCAGGAACGCCGCTTCTAAGATAAGATCTCTTGAATCTACGGAGAGCGCTATCGATGGTTTCATTCTCCTTAACTCTTACCTCTGCCATTTTAAACCCTCCCTTACATCGGTTTCCGAGGAAATCGCATCTATTGGGGACATTATATCAAACAATTCGACACATGTCAACAAAAGAATTAACAATTTCTGATAAATCTGTTATAAATTAAAGAGCCTTCTTTGCGGTTTCAACGATAGAAGCAAATGCTGCTTTATCGTTAATAGCAAGTTCGCTGAGCATCTTACGGTTAAGTTCAATGCCGCTCTTCTTCAAACCGTACATGAAACGGGAGTAGTTGATACCTTCTACCTTGCATTGAGCAGAGATACGGGTAATCCAAAGAGAACGGAAATCTCTCTTCTTTTGCTTTCTGCCTGCGAATGCGTAGTTGCCGCTTTTAAGAACGGCTTGCTTCGCCATCTTGAAATGCTTACTCTTTGCGCCCCAGTAACCTTTGGCGAGTTTAAGCATCTTATTTCTTCTTTTTCTGGTTGCTAATGCACCTTTAATTCTTGCCATCTTTCAAAACCTCCGTCAATTATTTATAGGGGATCATTCTCTTAAGATCGTCATAACGAGCGTCGCTTACGTAAGATGCCTTACGAAGTGCTCTCTTGGTCTTGCTGGGTTTAAGACCGGTCTTATGACGCTTACCGGGGTGATTCATCTTGATCTTACCGGTTGCGGTGAAGGAGAAACGCTTTGCGGAAGCCTTGTGTGTTTTAATTTTTCCCATTGTTATAATTCCTTTCGGTTATTTTACTTTTTTAGGAGCGAGGATCATCGTCATATTTCTTCCGTCAAGAAGAGGTTTCTTTTCGATAACTGCATTTTCGCCGCAGCCTTCGGCAAAACGGTCAAGCAACTGAGCGCCTAACTCGGTATGAGCCATTTCTCTGCCGAAGAATTTAACGATTACCTTAACTTTATTTCCCTGAGAGAGAAATTTAAGTGTGTGATTGAGCTTTGTATTGAAGTCATGTGTATCAATACGGCATTTAAGTTGAATTTCTTTGAGTTCGATAATCTGACGTTTTTTACGTTGTTCCTTTTCGCGCTTTTCTTTTTCAAAGCGGAATTTGCCGTAATCCATTATCTTGCACACGGGGGGCACAGAATCGGGGGCAATTTCGACAAGGTCGAGCTCCGCCTCATTGGAAAGACGAATTGCTTCGGAAAGTTTCATAACGCCGAGTTGATTACCGTCCGCACCGATAACTCGAACTTCGGTTGCTCTTATTTCTTCATTGATTGCGGAAGTAGGTTTAGTGGCGATGAGAGGACACCTCCAAAAATAATTTGCATTTTGACAAAAAATAAAGCAAAGCAGACAACCCGCTTTGCACAATCAAAAAACACTAACGGCATAGTTATACCGTAGCCTTATATTGACCGTGCTCGGCTTATTGCCGCAGGGTGAGAGCAACGCTCTACTTCTTTGTACCAACAAATATTACCACACAAATATCGGTTTGTCAATATCTTTTTGCCAAAAAATTGCTGACAAACAGTATTTTTTGCGCATACAATGGTTTTGAGGAGGTATTATTATGCCAATGCTGTTTTTAAGTCCGTCAACGCAGGAATACAACATATATTACGACGGAAGCGGAAGTGAAGAATATTACATGAACCTTATCGCCGATTATATGGAACCTTATCTTACCGCAAGCGGTATCACGTTTACAAGAAACAACACCGAAGGTTCGGTCGGAGATTCGGTACGTCTTTCTAACGCAGGTGACTATGCCCTACACCTTGCGCTGCACTCTAATGCCTCGGGCTCGGCTAATTACGGACGTCAATCAGGGAGCGACGTATACTACTATCCAACCAGCGTTAACGGCAAACGCGCCGCCGACATTATCGTTACAAATCTCAAAAAAATCTATCCTAACCCTCAAAAAGTACGCGCACTCGCCACAACAAGTCTTTACGAATTAAACAACACGAGAGCACCGTCTGTATTGGTCGAACTCGCATACCACGACAACGTTTCCGACGCGGATTGGATAACCAACAATCTGCAAGCAATCGCAGAAAACCTGTCACAATCGGTTGCAGACTACTTTGGACTTCCTCTTGTAGACCCCAACCCCACGCAAACAGGCACCGTTGTCACCGAAGGCGGACGTTTGAATATACGCAACGCACCCAACCTTAACGGTACAATCATCGGTCAGATTCCCAACGGAAGCACGGTTCAAATCAAAGGTCAAAGTGGCGATTGGTATTTGGTAACATTTAACGGAATCGAGGGTTACAGTTACGGCGCATACATCAAATTGAAATAGCGCAGAACAAAAACTGTCGTAGGTTTTCCCTGCGACAGTTTGCGTTTTTTTAGTTATTAAGAAGCGGCGTCAAGTTTAAACTCAACAGTATAAGATTCGCCTGCCGTCAACATACGGTTAAAA
This sequence comes from Clostridia bacterium, assembly GCA_017630915.1. Classification (GTDB taxonomy): domain Bacteria; phylum Bacillota; class Clostridia; order Oscillospirales; family CAG-382; genus Coliplasma. Next base: position 20,048 of record JAGBUH010000053.1, on the reverse strand, counting down.
CGGAACACCGTAACAACAACTTTATCACCGGCACGATAATTCGAAAGCGCGTTGGTCAATTCCTCGCGATTGGTAACCTTAACACCATTAAAGTCGGTTATAATATCATAGCGCGAAAGACCTGCTCTGTAAGCAGAGCTGTGCATATCAATGTCCGCAATAAGCACACCCTCGGGATATTCACAATAGGGACGCATACGGAAATATTCCAATCCGTCTTCAACATCGTAAACCGTAATACCGATTTGAGGAGTTGCAACCGCGATATCGCTATCACCTATATCCTCGCCCGAAATGAGTTTTTGGAATATATCAATTGCGCTGGTGATAGGAATAGCAAAACCGATACCCTCATATTGCTCATCAACGAGTTTCATTGAGGTGATACCGATAACGTTGCCCGCCATATCTATAAGCGGACCACCGCTGTTACCGGGGTTTATCGAGCAGTCGGTTTGAAGAAGAGTCATGGTTTTTATAACCTTACCCGAACTGTTGGTTATATCAATATCGCGCGCAATTCCGCTTATTATACCGCAGGTCATAGTACCTGCCAACGTCATATCAAACGGGGTGCCTATCGCAACAACGTTTTCGCCTATCAACACCTTGCTTGAATCACCGAAACTTACCTGAGGCAAATCCTCGCCTTCTATGTGGAGAACCGCAAGGTCGGTTGTTGAGTCGCTTCCGACGATTTGAGCAGGATATTCTGTTCCGTCATAGAAAACAACGTTAATTTCATCGCCTTCTTCAATAACGTGATGATTAGTCGCTACAAAACCGTTTTCGGCGTCTATTACAAAACCGCTTCCTATCGAATAAGGTCTGCCTTTAAGGCTGACGCTTATTGTGCAACATGCAGGTGCACATTCTTCGTAAATGCCGCTTAACATCGTCGAAAGGTCGGCATCAATATCGGGTGCAGGTTTGAAATCAGGAATACTTGCATTAGGATCACGCGAATAATCATGCGGATCCTTGGGCGGTTTGGAATTATTATCAGCACTCATATCCGAAATATCGGAACTGTTTGATACGTCAGAGGAAGCATCTCCGCTGTTTTGCTGTGCCATAAATATACCAAACACTGCAACAGCAAGCACGCCGACAATCACCGCTATGGCAATTAACGTCTTCCAACCGCCGCCTTTATTATTGTTATTATGCTCAGAACCGTTCCAATTGTACGAATAATCGGGACGGCTGTCACCCGTAGGGGGCGTTTGGTTATTGTAGTCAAAATTATTATAAGACATCTATTTAACTCCTTCGTTTTGCTGGTAAAAGATTATAACACTATTCTTAAATAACGCTTAAATTTACTATTGATAAAATCACGCAAACCTTCTCGGAACAGGCTCTACCAAAGCGGTGGGAAGTGTAAACGAAAACTCTGTATATTCGCCTTTTACCGAATCGACATGTATTTCTTCGCCGTGATTACGAAGAGAAGTTTGAGCAATATACAGCCCTAATCCCGTTCCGCTTTTATCAAGACCTCGGGAACGGTCGGTTTTATAAAACCTTTCAAAAACATAAGGCAGTTCCTCTTTCGGTATGCCCTCGCCCGTGTTACGTATAACAAACCGTGCCTTTCGTTTTTTTCTTCCGTCGGCAACGGTTGAAACCAAAATTGATATATTTCCTCGTTCGGGGGTAAATTTAACCGCATTATCCATCAAATTAAAAATTATGCGGTGGATTGCATCTTTATCGGCATTGACGTATATATCGTCTTCGCCCGTTTCGAACTGAATATCGATATTTTTCTTACTTATTTTAGATTCAAATGAAATAAGTACGGTGCGTGCGGTTTCGGAAAGGTTAAAATCCGTCATTTTCAAATTGCTTCCGCTTTCAAGACGTGATACTTCTAAAAGCGTATTAACAAGTCTTGACAGACGTTTTACTTCTTGTGAAATAATATTAAGATACTTTTCGTGTTTTTCGGGCGGTATTGTGCCATCCAGTATGCCGTCTACAAAACCCGAGATTGTCGTCATCGGGGTGCGCAAGTCGTGAGAAACATTACCTAAAAACGAATTTCTAACCTCTTCGATATGTTCAAGCGAAGCCGCCATATCGTTGATAGCAACGGCGAGTTCGGCAACCTCGTCTTGCCCCGCATATTCGATTTTAGTATCAAAGCGTCCTTTCGAATAACTTTTAGCCGCCGAAATAATTTCGCTCAACGGATCAGTCGTACGCCGCGATATAACATACAGTGAAACCATCGCGGCAAGGAACATCCAAAGTGCAACAGTTATTACAACAATAGTGATATCTCTTGTAAATACAACACTACTGTAATTACTCATACTTATCAATACGATAAACGGATCGTCGTTAGCATACGCTACATGATAATCATTCATGCGGTTGGTTTCAAAAAAACCGTCGATAGTACCTATCGAGTAGTTTTCCTCGGAAGACAATATAGTAGAAAGTGCGGTTTGCGAAAGCCTACGTTCCGTATTTAAATAATCGTTGTTATTCGAACCGACAAGAAGCCCTTCCGTATCAAAAATAAATATGTCGGCTTCTGTCTTTTGCGCAACGTAATCCAACACATTTTGCAGGCCGACACCTTCCGAAAACGCACCATGAATTTTATCGTAGCCGTTAATTTCCAGATAATTTTCAATGATAATGCCCGCTGACCCAGCCGCCACGTTCATTGAATCTTTTTGTATATTATAGCTGTCAACCGATACGCGAGAAGAAACAGCCAAAATGATAGCAGTAATGCATACCACCAATATAACGGTAAATGTCGTTAGATATTTACTGAAAAGACTTTTAAACACCGTTTCCTCCATTTAGGTTTATAGTATCCGTATTTTACCATATTTATCACTTCATTACAAGTAAATGCATAAAAATTTACCTTTTTATAACAATAACCGCACTTTATGTTGCAAAAGTGTGGTTATTGTTTAGGTTATATTCTCTTTTCGAAAATTGATTTTGCACCAATAAAAGAAATAAACGCAATAAAAAACCAAAGTATCAAAGCCGATTCATCACCTGCATCGGGAACTTCCGTTTCGGGTTTGTTAGGTTTTTCATTCACCGTTACGATACGACCGTCACCGTTAATGTTGCCGTATTTTTCAGCGGTGATTTTACCGTCTAAATAATCGGTAAAATACATCATAAGCATTTCAGCATCGGTTGTCGGACCGTCAAATACAACCGTTTTTGCACCGGAAAACATCTTATATCCGCCTAATTGCAACATATAACAGCTTCCTGCAATGGTATATTTCTTGGTCAAATCAATCGGTTTACCATTTATTTTAACATTTGCAACACGTCGAAGCGCGTTTTCCTTGATAGACACAAAATCGCCTTGCTCATCGACAACAACAGGAGTCTCTATATAGGTATGTACCTCAAAAGTAATTCCCGAAACGTGAGGAAAACTGCCGAATTCGTTAGGTGTTGCATACACCCCATATTCAAGCGCATCGAAGATTTGTTGTCCGGTCGCTTCAATAACACACATTTCGTTATTCCAAGGATTAACGTCCATTATCGCTTTTCTGTTTACGGCACCTTCCATAATATCCGCGCGCAATCCGCCGCCGTTTACAAACGCAATATCTGCACCCGTAACCGCTTTATATGCATCGGTTACAAAATCGCCAAGGTTGGTTTCGGTTTTACGAACCAAACGGTTTCCGTTTTCGTCATTTTGGCAAAGGTGCGCTTCCGAAACGCCTATTTCTTCAAAAAGGTAATTGAACTCGGCGTTATAATCGTCAATTTTTGATTTTACGGTATTATAAGCCGTTTTCGCTTCGTCGGACAAACTATCTACATCAACCGAGTCAGGTGAAACAAGTTTGGTAATAAAACTTCCGTCGTTTGAGATTTTAAGCACACCGAAATCAGTAAATTTTGTACCTGTCGAAGTGAGAACAACATTGTCACCGTCTTTGTTTTTGACGAGCATTTTCTCAATCGTTTCGTGGGCGTGACCGTCAATAAGCACGTCAATTCCTACCGTGTTTTTAATAAGATCAACCGAACGCCAACCTTCTGTTACACCCGAAATACCCAAATGAGCAACCGCGATAACCTTTGTCGCGCCTTCGGAAAGCGCAGAATCGACGGCGTTTTGGATAACCGAATAAAAATCATCTCCGCAAAATCCGTAAATAAAATTACCGTTTTCGTCTTGGAAATATGCAGGTGACGATTTACCGTAAGTTTCGGGAGTCGAAAGCCCCAAAAATGCAATTTTTTCGTCGCCGAATTTCTTAATTGCATACGGTTTAAATACCGTTTTATCTGTCAAAAGGTCATAAAAATTTGCAGAAAGATATTCATATTCTGCTTCATTGTTCGCAATTTCTAACAATCTTGCGACTTTATAATCGAATTCGTGGTTACCGGGAACTGCATAGTCATATCCAACTTCGTTCATTATGTCAACCACAGAAGCGCCCTCGGTAAGAGTGCCTATCATTTCGCCTTGAATGGCATCGCCTGCATCCACGGTGACAACATCATACCCTTGACCGATAAGGTCGGAACGATACGCCGCTAAAACCGAATAGTTATTGATACCACAATGGATATCGTTAGTATACAGCACGTAAATGCCGTTGGATTCTTGCGCATTTACGATTACACAAACGCCAAAAAACATGGAAAGCAAAATCGTTAAAGACAAAAGCAACGCCGATATTTTTTTTAATAAATCCCTCATATCCATCACCGCATTATGTAAATCTATTCTTGCGTTTCAAATTGAACTTTGGCACGAAGCGAATCCATGCGTTTATCCAGTTCGGCAGACAGTTCGGCGCAACGCAAAAGTTCGTTAGCCATTTGTTCGTCGAATATATTGTCTTTTTTGTATCTTAATTGGTGTTCCAAACTCGCCCACGAATCCATAGCAATCGTTCGGAGTTGGATTTCGACTTTCATCAACCTTTTTTCTTTTTCAAGAAAGATGGGAACGGTAACAATTAGATGTAAACTGCGATATCCGTTCGGTTTCGGGTTGGCGATATAGTCCTTCTTTTCTACAAGTTCAATATCGTCTTGTTTGAGCAATGCATCTGCCAACATATAAACATCGTCGGGGAACGAGCATATTACACGCACACCTGCGACATCGTTTAGGTTTTCTTCAATAGAATCAACCGACATGGCAAATCCGCGGCGTTCAAGTTTTTCGCGCATACTCGCGGTAGATTTAAGACGACTTTTAATACTGTTGATCGGATTGCGGTCGAAACGAAGAGAAAACTCCTCGTTTAATACGTTGAATTTCGTTTCGATCTCCATTATTGCGCAACGGTAATACGCCATAAGCTTTGCGAAATCATGCATCATCGGTTTTGTATGGCGGATCACTTCATCATTAAATATTTCTTTTAATTGTTTTTGTAATTCTTTTTCGTTAAAGCTCATTTTTGTTCCGTTTCTTTAATTTATTACGAAAATATTATAATCTTTTACGTACCGATAATCAACATTATTTTGTTAAAGACTTTATGTTTTTTCTTCAATCTGTGTGTTTGTTGACAAATCAGACGTAAAGTAGTAAAATAAAAACACAATTTATGAAAGCAGAGGTGTTTATTCAATGAAAAAGTTTTCTAATTCCACGTTTACTCTTCTTTTGCTTTTAGTTTTGTCAATTCTGCTTTGTTCTTGCGGTGACAGCGGCGCCATGTTAGATGAAGTGGAAAATGACACCGCGATTGAAAAAGAATATATTGAAGATCAATTAACTTCAAGCATTGCAAAGCCTGTCACGGTAATCGACGCAAAGATAATCCGTACCTTCTCGATACGAGGCGAAACAAAGGATTTTGACTCGGCAATCGATACTATTACACAACAGATTTCTTCCGTAAACGGCTACGTTGAACAATCCAACATCACTGGCGGTCAAACGCTTTCAAGCGGACGTAAAAACGAAAAACGCGCGTCTTATGTGCTTCGCATACCTGCTGATAAGGTTGATGGTTTTCTCGAAAACACAAAAGGTTCGTTAAACATTACGTCTTCGAGTGAATCCTCTACCGACGTTACTCTTGATTATTACGACATTGAATCGAGATTAAAGACCCTCGAATCAAAGAAAATTGCACTTGAAGCGATGCTTGAAGAAGCAAAAACCATTGATGAGATTCTTCTTATACAAGACAATCTTTATCAGGTTATTTCCGATATTGAATCCTACCAATCAAAGCTTAATACCTATGACAGCAAGGTAAATTATTCAACCGTAAACCTCGAAATTGTCGAAGTTATCGAATACACCGAACTTGAAAAAGAAGAAACGGCGTTTGGTAAGCGAATAAGCCAAGCGTTTAAAAACAGTTGGAAGAATTTCGGTAAATTCTTGCAAGGTTTTGCGGTATTTATTGTTGCTGCGTTCCCCACTTTGCTTGTTTTAGCGGCAATAGCGTTTCTTGTTATTTTCATCGTTCGCAGAAACAAAAAGAAAAAGAAGAATAACGACACAAAATAATCCAAACAAAAAGCGGTACAGTTCAAATGAACTGCGCCGCTTTTCTATTTGATTTTAACTTAATTCAAAAATACAAAGTCCCAGATATAATCCGTCGGATTTTTGGAGTTATAGTATTTCTGTGCGCCCGATTCGTAAAGAACAAGTATATTTCCGTCTTCGGCAAGAGTTAACCCTTCGGTCATACACATTGTTGTAACTGTTTTTTTACGATTCAAACTGTCGAGTATAATCATAGGATAAACGCTATTATCAACGGTAATCGACTTATTTGCTTTCGCCAAGTCAATATTATAAAATTCAAGTGTCGAGTTATTGTTTCTTCCGTAAGATATACTTAACGCAACCTTGCCGTCTTTGTACGCAAAGCCTTGTACTTTATCGGGAATGGAAAGTACGGTGTCGGGAACGGCATATCCCTTTGTTGCATCAACTGCGAGGCGTTTTTCTTCTCCATCAAGAACGAATGCCGCCGCATAACCGCCGTAGGTCTTTCCGTCGTTGCTCGTTGTATTTGTATTGAAAAGTTTACCCAAGCCGTAAGAGGAATTGCCGTGAATATAGAACGTTCCCGACCAGAGAATGCCCGAATCATAGAACAAGAAACTCGAATGTATCGGCATTGCAACAGTATTGTGAATTGTTATTTTGTGAGACCCCGTCAAGGGTAGGTGTGCAAGTTCGAATTCCGCGACGGTATAGTTGCCTTGGCTGTCGGTAGGTCCGGTAAAATAGAGATATTCTTCGGTTACGCAAATACCACCCATGTGTCCCGTATAAGCATTACCGTTTGAACGGTAAACAAAGTATTCGGCAACGAATTTGCCATTGGGGTCAAGCACAATAATAACGCTCGGTTTGTCGCCGCTGTTATAATATGCCGAGATATAAACGTATCCCGTTTCGGGGTTACGCGCAAGACCTTGCGGAACGATGTCTTGTTCAAGACCCGGTATAACCGCGAAACGAACCGCATTGTTCAGGAACATCGAAAAAGTAGAATCGGATAAGAAGTTTTCGGTTTCGTGTGCAGCAACCTGTGTCAACTCGGTCGGCGCAATACCGTATGCAGTAACTTCTCCGAGCCAAACGAGCGTTTTTCCCGAAAGCGCAGGTTTTGCGACAACTTTGATAGCGGTTGCTTTTACCGATGCGCCGGGGTCAACTACCGCGGTAACGGCAAATTTGTCAACACCCGTTCTTGAATAAGAACCGAATTTTTTATAGTTCGTTCCGTCTTCGGTATAGTAAACGTCAATGTTAGGTTCGGTGATGCCCGCATCCAATTTGTCACAACCGATATTCACTTCAACTCTTTGAAGTTCATAAATAGAGTTGCCGTCACCAAGAGGAAGCACAACCTCTAACTGACCTTTGCCCACGGTATACCCTACCCAACGCGAGTCGGCATAAGGCGAAGTAGTTTGATTATCTTCATGGGTGATTATAACACCATTGGTGAGGTCTTTTCCGCTTTCGTCAAGATATGAACCATAAGGGGTAAGGTTTGCTGTATAAGAATTTCCCTTTGTGAGATTGGTAACCGTAGTGACTTCGTTGGGTTTAAGCCAATCGGGTATAATCACTTCCGGTTCGCTTATTTCGGGGATTTTATAAGTATTGAAACAATGACGTTTGATGAGAAGATAATCAAGCTGGTCGATTGCATCATCGCGATTGACATCTGCACGAAACGTTTGCTCTGAATCAAGACTGAATGTATTGAAGCAGTAACGTTTGACGAGCAAATAGTCAACTTGGTCGATTGTGCCGTCTGCGTTTATATCGCCCAATTTTGCATTTTGCACAGCAACAACGAACACCGTCATCGACATTAACATAAGTAACGCAAGAACGATAGATATTGTTCTTTTCATTTAAAATCCCTTTCTTAACAAATTTATTTATATTTTAGATATTATTTAAAACGTTTGCAAAAATTTCAGCATGGTCACCCGCAAGGCAGGAATCCCCGATTTGTGTATAAATCAAATCTCCGCGTACACCCGTTTTATCCTTTTGACAAGACACCTTGACAGTCTTTCGTTCATCTCCGTCAACAATGGTTATTTCAAAAATATCCACGCCGTTAAGATGCATTTTCTTATATGAAAACGGATACCACTTTGCCGACATAGCATCATCGCCTGCCGAAAGCGCATTCACATCTTTTATATCCGCAAGAAACGGCACGGTTATAATGCGCGTTCTTGGGTCACGATTGGGTTCTGACGCAACCTTTAATTGACGAAGATTGACAGCATCAAGCCCCGTTTCTTCTTTCAATTCACGCACAGCGGCATCGTAAACGTCTTCATCGGGATCGACAAAACCGCCGGGGAATGCCAATTTTCCCAAGCAAGGATGACCTCCGCGCTTGATAAGAAGAATCTCTCCGTCATGTATTATGATTATGTCAACCGTAACAGACGGACGTTTGTATTTCGATGCATCGTATTGAGCCAAAAATTCGGCTTCGGTAAGACCGTTTTTGTCACGGAGTTCTTCCATTTACGGTTCCTCCATATAATTGTTTTCAAAGAGGTTTCTTTTTTATCAAACTGTTTTTTCTGGGATAATCTTTCGGAGTGTGTTTAGTTTTCTTGATAACAACAAGTGTATGAAGATAATCGAACTCAGGAACTTTTATATCAATTATGTCAACCAGATCTCCACCAAGAACGGATATCGCTTTTTTTGCTTCTTCGGCTTCTTCTCTTCCCTTTTCGCCCTTCATTGCGACGAAATATCCGCCGACCTTGACAAACGGCATGCACCATTCTGCGAGAATATTCAATCTTGCGACACCGCGCGCAACGGCAATATCGTATTTTTCGCGATATGCATTTTCGTGAGAAAGTTCTTCAGCGCGGCCACAAAGGGTTTTCAGATTATTTATCCCTGCTTTTTTTGCAGTTTCCAAAACGTACGACAGTTTTTTCGCGGTTGCATCGTTAGAGGTTATCTCGCAATTCTTCGAGCAAAGCGCAAGAGGAAGCGACGGAAAACCGCCGCCGCAACCGATGTCGATAACCGATGCATTTTCAAAGAGATTTGTGTCAAGCAACGTCAACGAATCCCAAAAGTGAAGCAACCCTACACCTTTTTCATCGGTAAGCGCGGTCAGATTCATAACCTCGTTTGTTTCGCGCAGACAGTTGCCGATAATATCAAGAGAAGCGCATTGAGAATCGGTCAAAGAATCTCTGTATTTTTTTGTAATTTCGGAAAAACTCATTGTTTACCGCCTTGTGATAGATAGATAAGCAACACCGAGATATCAGACGGTGAAACACCGCTTATACGCGATGCTCTGCCGATATTTTCGGGGCGAAGTTTTTGTAATTTTTGTGCCGCTTCGATACGCAAACCGCGAATAGTTGTATAGTCAATACCATCGGGAAGCATTTTTTCTTCGAGTTTCGAAAAACGTTCTACCTCGGCAAGTTGACGTTTGATGTAACCCGAATATTTAATCTCGGTTTCGGCACGTACGAGTATGTTTTTATCGTATTTTTCGGCATCATCGCCCGAAAGTTTCAAGATATCGTAAATTGTTATTTCGGGACGTCTTAAAAGTTCCGCCTTGACGATACCTGCACCCGTACGTGCATAACCGCGTTCTTCGAGCAAGTCGTCAAGCTCGGCAGATGCCTTTATACTTTCATGTTCGAGAGTATATATCAAATCGTTCAATGTCTTTTCGGTTTCCAAAAATTCATTATATCGTTCTTCGCTTACAAGACCGAGTTCGTACCCTTTCGGCAAAAGACGGGTTTGCGCGTTGTCCTGTCTTAAAAGCAAACGGTATTCGCTTCGTGAGGTCATCATACGGTAGGGTTCGTTTGTGCCCTTTGTTACCAAATCGTCGATAAGTGTACCGATATAACTTTCGCTTCTGGTAAGCGAGAATGAATCCTCGCCCTTGACTTTAAGCGCGGCATTGATACCTGCGATAAGTCCCTGAGCCGCAGCTTCTTCGTATCCCGAACTGCCGTTAAACTGTCCTGCACCGAAAAGACCTTTAATATCTCGGAATTCAAGGGTATTGGTCAGTTGAAGCGGGTCGCAGCAATCATATTCTATTGCATACGCGGTACGCATAAACACAGCGTTTTCAAGACCTTCGATACTATGTATCAATTCAAGTTGCACTTCCTCGGGAAGTGAACTCGACAGACCTTGAAGATAAACTTCTTTTGTATCCGTTCCCATCGGTTCGACGAAAATTTGATGACGTTCTTTATCGGCGAATCTTGTCACCTTGTCTTCGATACTCGGACAGTATCTCGGTCCCGTTCCGTGAATAACACCCGAAAACAAAGGCGAACGCGAAAGGTTTTGACGTATTATATCGTGTGTTTTTTGGTTGGTATATGCGATATAGCAAGGCAAGACGTTAGGGCGCGATTTTGCGAAACCGAACATTGTCGGTTCAACATCGCCCTCTTGCAGTTCAAGTTTTTCGTAATCTATCGAATCGGCATGAATTCTCGGGGGAGTACCGGTTTTGAATCTGGCGAGTTTAACCCCTTGTTCTTTCAGCGATTCAACAAGACGGTTCGCAGGCAGAGTATTATCAGGCCCCGATTCGTACGCCTCCTCACCGACGATAATTCTTCCGCCCAACGACGTGCCCGTTGCAATAACGACGCATTTAGCGGGATAAAACGCGCCGAACGACGTAGTAACACCCGTAACACCGTTTTCATCCGCTTCGACAGACACAACCTCGGATTGTTTTAAAGTAAGGTTCGGTGTATTTTCCACGATATTTTTCATATAATCGCGGTAACGTACTCTGTCGGATTGCATTCGTAACGACCTAACGGCAGGTCCTTTCGATGCGTTAAGCATACGGCTTTGAAGCATAACGGCGTTTGCCGCACGGCCCATTTCACCGCCTAATGCATCTATTTCAAAAACAAGATGTCCCTTTCCGGTACCGCCGATTGACGGATTGCAAGGCATATTTCCCACAAGGTCGAGCGTTAGGGTAAAAAGCACCGTCTTAACGCCCATTCTTGCACAGGCAAGTGCCGCTTCCAAACCGGCATGTCCCGCGCCGATAACGGCAACATCTATTCTTTCTGCTTCATACTTTATCATAAATTTATCCTTTTTATTTTCCCACACAGAAATGCGAGAAAATTTCATTTACTATATCTTCGTTTACCGTTCTGCCGTCGGCTTCGGCGAGTGACGACAATGCCTGTTCGATATCCATGCCCGCAATATCCTGCGTAAATGAATCAAGCGCATCAATCGCATTGCCGACAGCCTTCGATGTATTCAAAACAGCGGCGCATTGACGGGCGTTTACAACGATTTCATCGTTCTCGCCGATTTCTCCTGCACCGAACATCAACGATACCTCTTCGACCAAGGTTTCCAGTCCTTCGTTATTTAATGCGCTTAAAACAACCGTTTTCTCAAAAGGAAGCTTATGGCACGAAGTATCTGAGGATATATCCGCTTTGTTGTATATGCAAACAGTTTGATTTTGTTTTCCGCTTTCGAATATCGCACCTATCAGCCGTTTATCGTCATCGTCGATAGGACGCGAAAGGTCAAACACTGCCAAAATCAAGTCGGCATCGTCTATTGCCTTTTTGCTTCGTTCGATACCGATTTTTTCGACCGTATCTTCACTCTCTCTAATTCCTGCCGTATCCGACAGTTTGAGTATCATATCGCCCAAACGCACCGTTTCGGTTACGACGTCGCGCGTTGTACCTGCGATATCGGTAACAATCGCCCTCTCCTCGCCGCAAAGCGCGTTAAGAAGCGAACTTTTGCCCGTATTGGGCTTTCCGACTATCGCCGTAGCGATACCTTCGCTTATCGCACGTCCGTAGGTATGACTGCTTGCAAGACGGTCAAGTTTATTCTTAACACCTATCAGTTTGTCCCTCATTTCTTCAACCGTAACGTCGGTCATATCCTCGTCGGGATAATCTATAAATGCATAAACCGATGCGGCAAGCAAACGCAGTTCGTCATATATCGCGTTCAAATGCCTGCTTAACGAACCGTTTGCCTGTTTTGCCGAAATAGACAAATGTTTTTCGCTTTTCGAGTCGATGATTCCGCCTATCGCTTCGGCTTGGGTTAGCGACATTTTGCCGTTTATGAAAGCGCGTCTTGTAAATTCACCTGCACCTGCCATAACCGCGCCGTTTGTCAATGCGGCGGCAAGAAGTTTTTGGGTTACAAGTATGCCTCCGTGACAGTATAATTCGGCAACATTTTCACCCGTGAAAGAATTTGGTGCGTAGAAAAGAAGACATATACCGTCGTCAAATATGCCCTTTTCGTCGCAAAACGAACCGTAATAGGTGCGACCGTGTAGTGCTTCGTCAAACCGTTTTTGGTTTGCAGGAATAAACACACGTTTTGCAACCTCGAATGCGTCGTCTCCGCTTATTCGTATCATCGCCACACCGCCTTTGCCGTGCGGTGTGCCGATAGCAGCGATAGTGCTCATAAAAAACTCCGTAATAAATACTTATTCATGTTATTATACTTCTTTTTTTGCAACTTTGCAATAATTTTTGAAATATCTATATACTTTTTAACGTTTATGTGATATGATATAGTTTGTGAAATTATATAGCCGAAACAAAAGGAGCGAATAAAATGTCTTTGTTTACCAAATTATTCGGTACTTACAGCGAAAAACAACTTAAAAAAATAGAACCGATTGCGCAAAAAATCGAAGTGCTTTCGGATAAATATTCGTCAATGGACGACGATACCCTTAAAAACCAGACCAACGTGCTGAAAGACAGATTGGCAAACGGCGAAACGCTTGACGACATACTTCCCGATGCTTTTGCGGTAGTGAGAGAAGCTTCAACTCGTGTTTTGGGAAAACGCCATTACCATGTTCAACTTATCGGCGGTATCGTTCTTCACCAAGGTCGAATCGCCGAAATGAGAACCGGTGAAGGCAAAACCCTTGTCGCCACCCTCCCTGCATACCTCAATGCACTTGCAGGTAAAGGTGTGCATATCGTCACCGTAAACGATTACCTCGCAAAACGTGACAGCGAATGGATGGGCAACATCTACCGTTTTTTGGGTCTTAAAGTAGGTCTTATTATTCAGGGGCTTGACACTAAGCAACGCCAAGAAGCATATAATGCCGACATCACATACGGTACCAACAACGAATTCGGTTTCGACTACCTCCGCGACAACATGGTTGTTTACAAAACCCAAACCGTTCAACGCGGACACGAATTTGCGATAGTCGACGAAGTTGACTCTATCCTTATAGACGAAGCACGTACTCCGCTTATTATTTCGGGTGCAGGCGGCGAATCAAGCGAAATGTATCAAAAAGCCGATGAATTCGTGCGCAAATTGAAATGCTACCGCATAAAAGAATTCGATGCGAAAAAGAGCGACGAAGATATCACCGAAGATTATATCGTTGACGAAAAAGCAAGAAGCTGTATGTTCACCTCAAACGGTCTTCAAAAAGCCGAAAAGCATTTCGGACTTGAAAACATAGGCGACGGCGAACACAGCGAATTGATGCACTATCTTAACAACGCTATCCGTGCACGCGGTGTTATGCAAAAAGATATCGATTATGTTATGCAAGACGGCAAGGTTGTTATCGTTGATTCTTTCACGGGCCGTATTATGCCGAGCAGACGTTTTTCGAACGGATTGCACCAAGCAATCGAAGCAAAAGAAGGCGTTAAGGTCCAAGACGAAAACCGCACGCAAGCAACCGTTACGTTCCAAAACTTTTTCAGAATGTATAGAAAGCTTTCGGGTATGACGGGTACCGCCATGACCGAAGAAGACGAATTCAGAGAAATTTACGCACTTGACGTTATCACGATTCCTACCAACAAACCGATGATAAGAATCGACCATAATGACGTCGTTTATAAAAACATCGCAGGTAAAACCGAAGCGATTATCCGTCAAATCGAGGAATGTCGCGCAAAGGGACAGCCTGTTCTTGTCGGTACGGTTTCGGTCGAAAAGAGCGAACAGTTATCGAAGATTTTAAAAGCCAGAGGTATTCCTCATAACGTTCTCAACGCGAAGCACCACGAAAAAGAAGCCGAAATCGTAGCCCAAGCAGGTAAATTGGGTGCGATAACCATTTCTACCAACATGGCAGGACGTGGTACCGACATTATGCTCGGCGGTAACTCGGAATTTTTGGCGAAAGACGTACTCCGCAAAGAAGGTCTTGACGATTACATGCTTTACGAAGCGACCAATTGCGGCGAAACCGATGATGCCGAAATTCTTGCGGCAAGAAAGCGTTTCAACGAACTCAAAGAGGAATTTGAAAAGGACATTCGCGTTGAAGCCGACAAGGTTCGCGAAGCGGGCGGTCTGTTTATTTTGGGCACCGAACGTCACGAAAGCAGACGTATCGACAACCAATTGCGCGGTCGTGCAGGACGTCAGGGCGACGCAGGCGAAAGCCGTTTCTTCCTTTCGATGCAAGACGACCTTATGCGCTTGTTCGGTGCGGACAGAATTTTGGGTATCGTAGATGCCTTGAAAATGCCCGATGACCAACCTATTGACGCAAGTATTCTTTCAAACTCGATTGAAAATGCTCAAAAACGCATTGAAGGGCAAAACTTCGAACGCAGAAAGAACGTTCTTCAATATGATGACGTTATAAATCTCCAACGCGAACTTATTTACAAAGAACGCCGCGAAGTGCTTGACGGAAGCGACATTTCCGACAAGATAAAGAAAATGGTATTTGACCACATCAACGAAACCGTGGCTAACCACACTCAATCCGACGTTCCCGATGAATGGGAGTTCGACGAAATTCGCAACACCTTTATGGGACTTCTTTGCGGTGAAGACGATTTCCATTACAATCAAAACGATATGGCTTCTCTCGAAGCTTCGAATATCAGCGATATTTTGTGCGAACGTGCCGAAGAATTGCTGAAAAAGCAAGAAGAAGTTTTCACTCCCGAAGTATTCCGCGAGGTAGAACGCTCGGTATTGCTCCGCAACGTTGACGCACGTTGGGTAGAACATATCGATGCTATGGACGACCTTATGGGAAGCGTAGGCTTGAACGCTTATGCGCAAAGGAACCCGATAGTCGAATATAAAATCCAAGGCGGTGCTATGTTTGACGAAATGATTTCGGGAATTCGTGAAGGTACTGCAAGAATGATACTTTCCGCAAGACCGCGTCAAGCGACGATAGAACGCAAGCAGGTTCTTAACGGTGCCGCAAGTATGCGTTCGGAAAACGGCGAAAAGGTTAAACCCACACCGGTAAAACGCGAACAAAAGGTCGGTCCTAACGATCCCTGCCCCTGCGGAAGCGGTAAAAAATACAAAAAATGTTGCGGTTAGTCGCTAACGCTCTCGCCCAAAATGACAAGCATTTTGGGCGTTAACGAGTTCCAAGCGCAACACAGTCGTCAAAGAAGTTGACAAACCACAAGGAGAAACAAAACGATGGGATTCGGAATTGCTTTATTCGGATATGCTTTTCTGCTTTTGCACGAAATGGGAGGCGCGCTTTTTGCCGCACCATTACTTGCATACGGCTTCTTCCTCGCTTCGCGCTTGGAAAACACATTTTTGCACGCCTCAATTTCATCGCTGTTCTTACTTCCTCGCGGTATTTTGCAGATTTTAACAATAATCGGCGTTTTGGATATGACTGAGATTCCTATTTTAAACGTATCCACCTTTATTTTGCATCTGCTCGCATGGCTTATGACGTCATATTTCTGGTTAAGCGCCGTTATAAAAATAGCAATAAGTTGCCAAGCACAAAAGTTAGAACGCCAAGCAAGAAACCGTCTTGTTTTTACGGTGATTTTTATCATAGTGTCGCTCTTTGCGGGAATACTTAACATGGGCGGAATGTTGGGCAATCTTGCTTTTACCGTCAACACTCTCCAATACGTGCTTCAATATGCTGTAATATTCGTGAATTTACTGTTTCTTCACACCTGTTTTGTATTGATAACAAGCGAAAAGCAATACGAAAAGGACAAGCAGCAAATTGCGAAAGAACAAGCGAAAGCAATCGAAAAAATGCACAAAGAAAGACAGGAGGCGGCAAGGAAACTTGAAGAACGAAACAACCGAAAGAAAAAATAAAAGCGTTTCGAAAATTAGTTTTCGTCTTATCCTTATCGGATTTGCGTTTTTCATAAATCCCGTTCCGTTCGGTTTGGATATAGTCCCCGACGTTATCGGCTGTTTGTTGATTTTTTTCGGTTTGACTCAACTTGCATATTTTGACGGTTCTGTCGAAGATGCGCGAAAATGCATTTTATATCTTACAGTAACTGAGTTTTTGCATCTTTTACTGATGCGCTCGATGTTCCTTACCGAAATCGGCTCTAACAGACTTCTCGCCGTAACGGTTTTTTCGATAGTTCAAGGTATTATTTATATAATTTTTTTCAAAAAACTGTTTGCGGGAATAATCTATTTTTCGATGCGAAATAACTGCAACCGAACACTTGCAGAATGCGACGGCACAGCATTTCTTTCCTATCTTTCATTTTTTGTGCGCATCGGCGCAACACTTATCCCTGAATTCATTGCGCTGTTAGAATGGAAACTGCACGTTGAAGTCGACCAAGATAAATATGATGCTATTTCGGCATTTGTGAATATGAAACCTGCGATAGTGGTTTTATTCACACTTATCGCACTCGGAACGTCGATAGTATGGTTCGTTTCACTTGTAAAACTTTTAAACATATTCAAAAAAGAAGCAAGCGAAACATTAGACACGCGTTATAATTCCGAGTATACCGTGCGCCCCGAAAAAGTAATCCCGAAAATACTGAAAAGAGGCTCATTCGCAGTATATTTCGCGTTATTCTTTGCTTTGGATATCAAATTCGACGGTATTAGAATAATACCTGCTTCGGCAATGTTTTTGGTTTTGTTCTTCTCGGTAATGTTTTTTGACAGCATAAGCGAATTTAAGTTCACAAAAATATTCGCGTTACCTGCTTTTGTGCTTATTTTGGCAACTGAACTTTACCGAATGTACTTTACCCCCAACGATGCGATAGTTATTTACGAAACCGATATTAAAATCGTCGCAATCGGTGCAGTTTTAGGACTTTCGACGTTGATAATCTCTTTATATTGTTTACGGTTATTCCTTTTGGAAATAAACCAATTGTCAACAAAATTGGGATTAGATAATATCAATTCAACGTTTGCTTGGGTTGCTTACTCTGTTTCGATGATATTATGGGCATTGGGGTTTGTAATTCCTTATTTCTATCCGTCTATTGCCACGCCTCGACTTATAGCAACCGCGATATTTATCTGGCAAACGGTTAAAATTCTCGAACGAATAAACGAAGAATATCAACGCAAAACCGATCTTTACGGCGGTTAATAATTCAAAAATCGTAACACACAAGACTTTGTATATGTAAAAATATCCAAAGTCTTGTTTTTTATATAAAAAATGAATAAAAACGGTTTTATGAATAAAACTAAATGTTGAAAAACAATATCAAGTGGAAAATACACCACATTGTTTTCATGGAGGTAAAATTATGAAAAAATTCATCGCACTTGTTCTTGCAGTAGTTTTCTGCACGGCACTTTCACTTTCGGTTCTTGCCGAAGACAACAACGCCGATGCGACCGTATCCGATGTTTCTTACGACATTTCTTCCGAATTAAGCATTGATATTTCTTCCGCAATTTCCAACGTTTCTTCCGAAATAAGCACCGATTTGTCTTTCGATGTTTCCGATGTTTCTTCCGTTTCTTCCGAAATGTCTTTCGAGACTTCTTCGGAAGTCCCCCTTGTAAGCAAAAACGTTGCTCTCGGCAAACCCTACACCACTTCCGAACTTTATGTTGTAGACGGTAAAATCGCTTACCCCGACGAAAACGGCAAAACACTCACCGACGGCAAATATCCTGCCGAAGGCAAGTTCAGCGATCCTGCATTTGCAGGTTTTAACAAGAATTCCGAAGACGTGAAGGTTAACGGTTATTCTTCCGTTACCGTTGATTTAGGCGAAACCTACAACCTTGATAAGTTAGTTGTTTCGTCAGCATCAAAAGTTCTCTCTAACGGTATAAGTGCGCCCAAAGGTATCGAAGTTTACGTTTCTGCCGATAACGAAAATTGGAACAAAGTAGGCAATGCTTCTTATATTGATTCCGACGCCGATGCCTACGTCGACGCGACAGTAGAACTTGAAGAAGCTGTTGACGCACGTTACGTTCAATACCGCGTTCTTCCTCACACCGAAGCGGGCACAGCAGCATGGATGTTCGTATGCGAAGTACAGGCTTTTGCAAACGTCGAAGGTGATGCAAACGATGTTTCGAATACCACTTCCACTCCCGTTAAACCCGGTGATGCTTCTAACGTTGTGGTATTTGCCATCATCGCGCTCGTAGCAATGGCAGGTTCCGCGGTCGTTATTAAAAACCGCAAATAATTAAAGAGTTATTTTTAATGAGAAGACGGTACTTCGCCGTCTTCTTTTTTATGTTTTTTGTTCCCCCTATATCTACATTTTTTTGATTTTTACGTTTTTTTCTATTGCATATTAAATATTTCTATGTTATAATTCTAATTAAATATAGGGTATTGTCCCTAAATATTATGTTTAGAAAGGAAAAACTCCTATGAAGAAAGTTATTGCGACTCTTCTTTCGGTTGTTCTTCTTGCTGCAATGCTCATCGTTCCCGTTTCCGCATTGTCTTGGCAAGACAACCAAACCCAAAACGAAGATGGTTTGTACATTTTCGACAACGCATACGGATTCGTTTTCAACGTTAAATCCGTAAACGGCGTTATCGCAGGCGAAGATGCAACCATCGTTACCTCTACCGAAAAGTACAATGCTTCTAACGCCGCTTGGGCAATCAGCGTTGTTCTCGACAAGGTAGAAGACAATGTTTACTCTGTAAACAGAGTTATAGAGTGTCCCAAAAACGGTCTTGAAGCCGACGAAGCTTGGCAAGATGTTGCTAACGTAACTCTTACCGACGGCCAAATTGTTTTGGTTGTTCACTCCGCAGCTTCTTTCCCCGAAGATGAAGAAAAAACTTATCCCAACTGGCAGTCCAAAGTTGCTGCTCTCGCTCTTAAAGAAGGCGACAAGATCACTCTCGCTAACATCGACCTCGCTACTAACGGTGCTTGCACCAACGGCACCGCTACAGTTGAAAGCAAGGAAGATGCTTCCGACGACACTTCTTCCTCCGAACCCGTAGTAGTTCCCGAAACCATCACTGTTGACGGCAAACTCAACGACAACGGTTGGAAGAACGACGCTTGGACCGAAGTTACTCCCGACAACGGTTACTGGCAAGCTATTCCCAAAACCGCTGATACTCTTTCCTACAAATTCCAACTCCGCGCTGACGACACCAAACTTTATGGTGCGTTTGAAGTTGATTGTGCTCTCGTATCCGGCGGCAACGGTGCTGGTACAAACGCTCGCGTTTGGTTCAGAACTAACTCCGCAGCAACCGTTTATACTCACTTCTATGATATAAACGCGGCTGCTCTCGTTGCTAAGA
>JAGBUH010000052.1 GCA_017630915.1 Clostridia bacterium | reverse complement strand
TTTTCAAAACCACTTGCATTTTATCGTATTTTAAGATAAAATCTATATGATTATAGAAAAGTTTATACAATATGCATCAATATAAAAAGGAGAAGTCAAAAATGAGCAATAAGTTGTTTCAGGGGTTGATATACCAAATGAGAGAAGCGGTTGACCGCGAAATCGGCATTATCGATGATAAGGGTGTCGTTATTGCGTGCAGCCAACTTTCGAAAATAGGAAGCGTACACAAGGATATTCTTGACGAACTTTCCTATAACTACGAAACCCTTGTTATCGGCGAATACACCTATCGCCCCATCGGTTCTCACGCAAGAATCGAATATATCGTTTTCGTTGAAGGCGGCGACGAAACCGCAAAAAGTATTTCTGCGCTTCTTTCGGTTTCCTTCTCGAACATAAAGACACTTTATGACGAAAAGTATGACAAAACCAACTTCATCAAGAACATTATTCTTGACAACATTCTCCCCGGCGATATCTATATCAAATCGAAAGAACTTCGCTTCGACAGCGAAGTCAACCGTGTTGTAATTCTTATCCGTTTCATGAACACGGGCGAAATCATTCCTTACGACGTTATTCAAAATATGTTCCCCGACAAAGTGCATGACTATGTCATCAACGTCGGCGAATCGGATATTGTTTTGGTTAAGGAACTCAAATCGGCTTCCGACCCGAGATCGCTTGAACTTATCGCAAAGAGTATCGTTGACACGGTTCAATCGGAATTCTATCTCAAAGTTCACATCGGTATCGGTTCTGTCGTAACAAACGTAAAAGAACTTGCGCGTTCTTATAAAGACGCACAGGTTGCGCTTGAAGTCGGCAAGGTATTCGACACCGAAAAGAACGTTATCAACTATGAAAGTTTGGGTATCGGCAGACTTATCTATCAACTTCCGACAACCCTTTGCGAAATGTTCCTTCAAGAAGTATTCAAGCGCGGTTCGCTTGAAAGTCTTGACAGAGAAACTTTGCAAACCATTCATGCATTCTTTGACAATAACCTAAACGTTTCCGAAACTTCGAGAAAGTTGTTCGTTCACCGTAATACCTTGGTTTACCGTCTTGAAAAAATCAAGAAACTTACCGGTCTTGATTTGCGCGAATTTGAACATGCTATCACCTTTAAAGTCGCGCTTATGGTTAAGAAATATCTCATAAGCAAACCTTCCATTTATTGATTCGGTAACTGAAAATGATAAAATTTGATAACGTTTCAATGGAATACAGCAACGGCAACTCCGCGTTGAACGGCGTTTCGTTGCAGATAGACGACGGCGAATTTGTATTTGTCGTCGGTCACTCAGGCGCGGGTAAAACCACGCTCACGAAACTGCTTATATGCGAAGAACGCGTTTCATCGGGCAAACTTGAAGTTAACGGCTTCAATCTCGAAAAGATTCGTTCTTGGAAAATTCCCAAACTCCGTCGTACGATGGGTGTCGTTTTCCAAGATTTTAAGTTGTTCGAAAAAATGACGGTTTATGAAAACGTCGCGTTCGCTATGCGGGTTGTCGGTGCAAAGCCCTCTCTTATAAAGAAACGTGTTCCCTTCTTCCTCGACGTTGTGGGTTTGGGACACAAAGGCGATTCTTTCCCCGACCAATTATCCGGCGGTGAAAAACAAAGAGTTGCGTTTGCGCGTGCGCTTGTTAACAACCCCGACACGATAATTGCCGACGAACCTACCGGTAACGTCGATACCGACATGACCGAGGGTATTATGGAACTTTTGCTGAAAATAAATAAACTCGGCAAAACAGTTATTGTTGTCACCCATGATATGAACATAATCCAACAATATAAGAAAAGAGTAATTCGGATCGAAAACGGCAGTATCGTTTCCGATAAGATCGGAGGCGACTTTACAGAATGAAGCCGAGTGTATTTTTCTATAACTTAGGTCAAGGTTTCAAAGGCGTCTTCCGTAACAGCGTAATGACTACCGCCTCGATTCTTGTACTTATCGCTTGTATGATTCTTGTCGGTACGTTTTATCTCGTTATAGACACTATCGACCGCAACTTCAAGGCAATTGACAACCTAAACGTCATCGAAATAATGCTTAATAAAGATTACGACGAAGGGGAAATAATTGAAATCGGCAAAGAACTTGCTGTCATTTGTAACGATTCCCCGATAATCGATTGGGAGGACAGCTGTTGGAAAGAAGACATGCTCGTCCCCAAGAAAAACGATGACGATGCAAAAAGCGCAAACTTTTATTACGTTTCCGCCGACGAGCACCTTGATATGATGCTCGAAATGTACGATGACGATTGGATAAAGGCAATTTTTGAATTCGACGACGAACACGGACATGACGAAGGCGAAAATAGCGGTATTGTCAACGCTGTTGAGGACAACCCTTTGCGCCCGAGCTACCGCATCAGTTTTATCAATCTTTCGGATTTTGATGAAGTAACAAAAGTTAAAAGCAAAATCGACGCTATAAATATTGCCGACAAAAACGGCAACGCCATTGATGCAATCGCAACCGAAGATATTAAAGACCATGTTGAACTTTACGGTAACGTAATGAGTATCAAGAATACGCTCTACATTGCAGGTCTTTGGCTTATGGCGATATTCCTTCTCATCTCGTTGTTCGTTATTATGAATACGATTAAGCTCGGCGTTTTCGCGCGCAGAAACGAAATTACGTTTATGCGTTTGTGCGGTGCGACAAAGAGTTTTATACGTATGCCGTTCATTGTCGAAGGTATTATAATCGGTATTTTTTCTGCCGCGATTTCTTTCGGCATCGAATTTTATTTGTACGAGTATCTGCTTAAAGATATCATTTCATCTGCAACCGGAACCTCTGGTTCAAGCACAATCATCTCCGCACCGTTCTGGGATGAATACGCTATTGTTTTGGCTGTGGCATTCGTCGCTATCGGTCTTTTCGCAGGTGTTGTTTCGTCAAGCATTTCGCTTAAAAAGTATCTTAAAGCTTAATGCTGTTAAGGAGTTTATAAATGGCAAAGACAATAAAAAGAGGGTTGATTTTCCTCTTGTGCTTTATTACGTTATTCTGCGCAACGGCTGTAAATGTCCCCTATGATGAAGCCGAAGCTAGAACACTATTTGACGTAGAAAACGAAATAAGCGCATATAAATCCGAGCTCACCAAACTGCAAAACGAACTTTCGCAAATCAATTCCAATATTGCCGAACTTGAAGGTCAATCGGGACAAACTACCGAACTTTTAAAGCAATATCAAGGCGAAATCGAGGCTTTGGAATTGGAAATTTCCATAAACGAAGCGATTATGGATTCATACGATTTAAAACGTGCGGAAGTTATAAGCGAAATCACGATTATTCGAGAAGATTACGATTACCGTGTTTCGATGTATAAAAAACTGATGCAGTTCATATACGAAAACAGCAGTGTAAACACTTTTGAACTTCTGTTTTCATCAGACAACTTTTCGGATTATCTCACCCGTCGCGACAATTATAATGATATAATGAACGCCGCGAACGACCTTATCAAGAATATCGAAGTATCACTTGCGGATTTGGAAGTGCTTGACAAAGAACTTTCCGAAACCCAAGCGAAATACGACGAATATCTTACCGACCTTAACAGATCGAAGCTCGAAAGAGAAAGCAAGGTCGAGGAGTTTAAAACCATCGCAGCTGAATTGAACCTCAATTCCGACGAACTTGCGGTTCAATACGGCGAAAAAAACGCGCAAATCAATGCTATCAAGGCTAAAATCAAGGCATTGGAAGAAGAACGCATGAAAATGTTCAACTCCAACGCAGCGTTCCTTTGGCCGGTTAAAACTTCAACTTTCTGGGTTACAAGCCTTTTCGGTTGGCGCGGCAATCCGTTTGGAGGAGCCGGCACCGAATTCCATCAAGGGTTCGATATCGCTTGTGCAAAAGGAACACCGATTGTCGCTGTTAAAGACGGCGTTGTTACACGCGCTTCTTACAACGGCGGTTATGGAGAATGTGTCGTTATCTATCACGGAAACGGCGTTTCCACCCTTTATGCACACTGCGACAACACCAGCCAACACATACGTCCTGTCTATGAAGTAAAGGTTGGCGATTCCGTAAAGGCCGGTCAGGTCGTCGCTTATGTCGGCACTACCGGACGTTCAACCGGATACCATTTACATTTCAGTGTTCTCGACACAAATTCATATTCTTCGGTTGCAGGAAACTATGTAGACCCCGGAAAATATCTGCCGAAGGTATATTAAACCGCATTTTAAAGAAGGTTCTTAATGTTTCAAAAAAGAATAACCCCTTTTACCTGCATTTTCATCACAATTCTTGCTTGTATTATCACTTTTGTCGCAGTTTCTTCGTTTCGTTCGGTGGAGGAAAAATCCGATATCAACGAAAACCGACTTGATTCCGCCGAATACGGTCAATATAAAGAATTCATTGAACTTGTAGGAAAAGACAGCGAAAAACACGCAAAAATTGCACAAATGATTGCGATGATTGAAGGCTCGTATATCCACGATTACGATACCGAAATTCTTTGGGAAAGTATTTATAAAGCGCTCGTCATTTCAATTGGTGATGCCTATTCACAATATTTAACCGCCCAAGAATATGAGGCACTTGTCGATTCGGGAGACGGCGATTTCGTCGGAATCGGCGTTCACGCTTCTTACGATATCGACAGCAAGGGAATTTACATTTTCGGCGTAATTCCCGACTCGCCTGCCGAAAAAGCAGGACTTAAAAACGGTGATATCGTTATCAACGCAGAGGGCATCGAAGCAAACGGCGAAAATTATTACGAAATGCTTGATGCAGTTCGTGGAGAAGCAGGAACAGACGTTAAACTAACTATACTTCGCGACGGAGAACGCATTGACTTTTCGGTCACGAGAAACGCGGTTGCAAGCGAAAACGTTTTGTATGAAAAACTTGATAACAATATCGCTTATATCCGTATTCTTTCATTTGCAGACACCGCCGTTTCGGAAGAGTTTACCAAGAAAATCGCCTTGGCGCAAAGCGAAAGTTGCGATAAATTCATTTTCGACGTGCGCAACAACAGCGGCGGATATCTCGAAGAGATCAACGGCGTTCTCGACCTACTTTTGCCCGAAGGTCCAATAATCAATATTGTAGATGCCAACGAAAACGTCAAAACTTATAACTCCGACGCCAACTGCATAGAGGGTAAAATGGTCGTTCTTTGTAATGAAAATACCGCCTCGGCGGCTGAACTGTTTACCGCGGCGTTGCGCGATTATGAACTTGCCGACATCGTCGGAACGACCACATTCGGCAAAGGCACGTTGCAAACAACACGTCTTATGCCCGACGGAAGCGCGCTCAAACTTTCGACCGCGTTTTATAATCCCCCGTCTAACGTAAGTTACGACAAAATCGGCATAACACCCGATTACGAACTTGAACTTGACGAAGAATGGCTTGACCGTTTCTTCAAAATGCCGAAAGACAAAGACACACAACTGCAAAAGGCTATCGAGTTGCTTGCTTCGACAAAATAAGCGAAAACATTGTATATAATAAATAATGTTGAATATTTAACAGATATAAAGGGAGAAAAACACCAATGGCTAAGCAAATTATTGTTTCACACGAAGGTCTTAAAAAACTCGAACAAGAATTGGAACATCTTAAAACAGTAAAACGTAAAGAGGTTGCGCAAGCGATTCAAAAAGCAAGAGCATACGGCGACCTTTCGGAAAACAGCGAATACGATGAAGCGAAAAACGAACAAGCCGAAATCGAAGGCAAAATCGCACATCTCGAAGCAACTCTTGAAAACGCAATCGTTCTCGACGACGCCGAACTCGGCACCGACAAGGTAAACGTCGGCAACAAGGTAGCCGTTCACAATATCGACACCGGCGAAGAAACCGAATATAAAATCGTTTCCACCACCGAAGCAGACCCCTTGATGTTCCTCATCAGCGACGACAGTCCCTTGGGCAAAGCGCTTATCGGTCAACGCAAAGGCGACAGCATCAACGTCGAAACTCCTATGGGCGTTGTAAAATACACCATTACCAATATTTCGAAATAAAAGTATAATTTTATTGTAATCAGAAAAGGCATATAAAAATGAGCGAACAAATAAACAATAACGCGCCTCAAAATAACGAGGCAAATCTTGGCGACCTTCTTGCTGTTCGCCGTCAAAAACTTCAAGACCTTCGTGCCGAAGGCAAAGACCCGTTTGTTATCACAAAATACGACGTCACTCATCACAGCGATGAAGTTAAGAATAATTACGAAACACTCGAAGGCAAAGAAGTTTCGATTGCAGGCAGACTTATGTCGAAACGTATTATGGGCAAGGCATCGTTCTGCCACGTGCAAGACCTTAACGGCTTGATTCAATGCTACGTAGCACGCGACAGCATCGGTGTTGACGAATATGCAGGATTTAAAAAGTTCGATATCGGCGACATCGTGGGCATTAAGGGTACGGTTTTCACTACTAAAACGGGTGAAATTTCAATCCACGCGACCGAAGTGACTCTGCTTTCCAAGAGTTTGCAGATTCTTCCCGAAAAATATCACGGCCTTACCAATACCGACCTCCGTTACCGTCAAAGATACGTTGACCTTATCATGAATGCCGAAACGAAGGACACCATGATTAAGCGTTCAAAAATCATCAGTTCTATCCGCCGTTTCCTTGATGCGCAAGGCTTTATCGAAGTTGAAACCCCCATGCTTGTTTCCAACGCAGGCGGCGCGGCTGCAAGACCTTTCGAAACCCACTTTAACGCACTTAACGAAGACCTTAAATTACGCATTTCGCTTGAACTTTACCTCAAACGTCTTATCGTTGGCGGTTTGGAACGTGTTTACGAAATCGGCAGAGTATTCAGAAACGAAGGTCTTGACACACGTCATAACCCCGAGTTTACTCTTATGGAACTCTACCAAGCATATACCGATTATCACGGAATGATGGACCTTACCGAAAATATGTACCGCCACGTCCCAAACGAAGTGCTTGGCACTACCAAAATCGTTTACAACGGCGTTGAAATGGACCTCGGCAAGCCGTTTGAACGTATTACGATGGTTGACGCGGTTAAAAAGTATTCGGGCGTTGACTTTAATGAAATCAACACGCTTGAAGAAGCTCGCGCTATTGCAAAAGAAAAGGGCATCGAATTCGAAACCCGTCACAAGAAGGGCGATATTCTTAACCTCTTCTTCGAGGAATTCGTCGAAGAACATCTTATCCAGCCCACTTTCGTAATGGACCACCCCGTTGAAATTTCGCCCCTCACCAAGCGTAAACCCGAAAATCCCGACTATGTCGAAAGATTCGAATTCTTTATGAACGGTTGGGAAATGGCAAACGCATATTCCGAACTTAACGACCCGATTGACCAACGCGAACGTTTTGCCGCACAGGAAGAACAGTTTGCGCAAGGCGACGAAGAAGCAAACCACACCGACGAAGACTTCCTCAACGCCCTCGAAATCGGTATGCCTCCCACAGGAGGCATCGGCTACGGCATCGACAGAATGTGTATGCTTTTAACCGATTCCCAAGCGATTCGCGACGTTTTGCTCTTCCCCACGATGAAGAGTATTGATAAATAAAGTTCAAGAGGCAAACATGGAGAAGAAGCTTTACAAATCCAGAACCGACAAAAAGCTTGACGGAGTATGTGCAGGCGTTGCTGAATATTTAGATATTGACCCCACAGTAATCCGTCTTTTGTGGATACTTGTGACTGCTTTCGCAGGCGCAGGGCTTTTGGCGTACATCATTGCTGCAATAGTTATGCCCCGAAAACCCGAAGCGTGATTTTTCGGATTCGAACACAAATAAAAGTTTGGATGAATAAATTTTCAGTAAACCCAAGGTGTCTTCGGACATCTTGGGTTATTCAATAATCCGATACAAATTCTGTTCACTCAAAGGAGTGCCTTATGAAAACCGAAAGAAACATTTTAATTGCATTTCTTCTGAATCTTGTATTTTCCGTATTTGAGTTCATCGGCGGTATTTTCACAGGCAGTGTCGCGATTATTTCTGATGCAGTGCACGATATTGGTGACGCAGCAAGTATCGGAATATCGTATTTTCTTGAAAAGAAAAGCAAAAAGCAACCCGACGAAATCTTTACATACGGATATTTAAGATATTCGGTAATAGGCAGTATAATCACCACGCTTATTCTTTTGTTCGGTTCGGTTGCGGTGATTTACAATGCAATAGGCAGAATAATCGAGCCTACCGAAATCAACTACAACGGAATGATCGTTTTTGCCGTCATCGGTGTTTGTGTAAATTTCTTTGCCGCATATTTCACGCGTGAGGGCGATTCGCTGAATCAGAAAGCTGTTAATCTACACATGCTGGAAGACGTGCTCGGGTGGGCGGTAGTATTAGTCGGTGCAATTGTTATGCGTTTTACCGATTTTGCCCTTATCGACCCCATTATGTCTATCGGTGTGGCGATTTTTATATTTATAAATGCCATCAAGAATTTAAAAGAAGCTATTGACTTGTTTCTCGAAAAAACGCCTCGCGGTATTGATGTGAATGAAATCAAGGAACATATAATGGCGCTTGACGGCGTAATAGACGTACACCATGTTCATATTTGGAGTATGGACGGTCATAACAATTATGCAACGATGCACGTTATAACAAACGCCGACCGTCATAAAATCAAGGAGCAAATCCGCGAAGAGTTATCGGAACACGGCATAGGCCACGCGACGCTTGAATTAGAAGAAGAAAACGAGCATTGTCACGAAGAGTCGTGCCAAGTGGAATTCAAAGCAAATGTCGGACATCACCATCATCACCATTAACCGATTCACACCAAAAGATTGATAAATATTCAAATACGGTTACAAAACAAAAAACGGCTGTTGAAATATTTTATTGCTTCGCTGTAAATTATTTTCGTTAAACTGTTGCAATGTTGTTAATTTTCTGTTATACTTGAAATGTTAAGATATGCACACAAAATAATCCATTGTGATATTGGAGGAATTTATGAAAATCCGTTCCTTAATTGCGTTGATTTTGGCGTTGGTACTTTTGTTTTCCTTTATGAACGTATCCGCCGAAATCGTTACCTATCCGTTGGGCGACGTTAACGGCGACAACGACGTAAACTCGGTTGACTATCTTATGGTCAAGCGCGCTTGTTTCAATACGTTGAATCTTAACTTCGCGCAAGAACAATGTGCCGACGTCAACAAAGACAACAAAGTTGATTCGCTCGACTATGCTCTTATCAAAAGACACTGCATGAAGAATCTCGTGCTTTTGGGCAGCGTTGAAGTCGAAAAGATTCCCGAAGGCGCAACGGTTGTTGATCTCGTACCGTTCGATATGACTCAATCGGTTATGGATGCAAACACCGTGAAACTTCAAGCGGCTATGGACGCCGAAAGTGCAAAAGGCGGCGGAACTCTTTATATCCCCTCCGGCACATATTATTTCTCGTCGCAAGGTCCTAACGTGCGTAACGTAGAAGAATACGTTTGTATGCCCAAGGATAACGTTACCGTTGTCGGTGCAGGTCCCACTACCGTTCTTATGCCGGTTGGCGTGACCGAAAGAGGTTTGGATATGTTCTATTTCAACACATATTCTGACAGCGGCTTCACCAACCCCGTTTACCTCGTAAACTCCGACTTCCGCGACCTTGCAATCGACGGTGCTCATTCCAACGCCAAAAAATACACTTCCGCCGGCAAGGGCTTTATGATTAACCTCTTCAAAGACTGTGATTACGATAACGTAATCGTCAGAAATACCGACGGTACCGGTTTCGGTATGGACTGCCCTGTTAACTGTACTATTACCAACTGCTATGCATATAACAACGGTAAGTTAGCAACCACTTCCAACGTTGGTGCTTCCGGTTTCGGTATCGGTACCGGTTACGTTGATGGCGAAGAAATTCTTATTGAAAACTGCATTGCAGAAGAAAACACCAAATTCGGTTTCTTCTTTGAACACCAAGGTAGATTCCAATCCGCAAATCCCCATCGCTATCCTGCAACTTGGGCAGACGGCTATATTGTCAGAAACTGTACCGCGAAGAACAACCTTTATGATTTCGGCGGCGAACTTGCATTCGACGTTTACTACATCAACTGCACCGTTCCTGCTGACACCACAAGTACCGCTCCCGTTATGTTTAGACACCATTCTATCCGTTCCTACGCGATAGATATGAATATCGAACTCGAATTTGAAGACGTTTACACTTCCGATTCTTACTACGATGCGGTTTACTGGGCAGTAAACAACGGTATCACCACCGGCACCAGTTTGACTAAGTTCAGCCCCGGTAACACCTGCACAATCGCACAAGCTCTTACTTTCCTCTATCGTTGTGAAGGCTACCCCGGCGAATTGGTTCTCAACAACACTTCCGATACTTCGACTTATCAGTATCCGCTCATTTGGGCTCAAAAGCTGGGCATGGTTACATCCAGTGTTGACACCAGCGCCACCTGTACTTATAACGACATCATCAAGTTTATGTGGATTGCAAACGGCAGCCCCACAGTTTACGGCACATATGCTACGCACATGAACTGGGCTATCAAGGAAGGCATTATCCCCTCTCACAAGATGGGCAATGTCACCAGAGGCGAAGTTGTTACTATCTTCTATAATTACAAAAACAA
>JAGBUH010000051.1 GCA_017630915.1 Clostridia bacterium | reverse complement strand
TTAGCAATTGCAATTGTTTTTCGCGGGATTCCGTATTTGGTAGGTTTGGTTGTTATCCCTGCGTTTCTTCTTATCATGGATAGAAAAGCGCTTTTAATGGTTGATTATCCTTTGCTGTTTACATTCGTGTTTTTCTTTATTTTTTCGGGAAATATGTCAAGGATTGATTTTGTGCGCGACTTCTTTTCGGTACTTCTCGAAAAAAGCACATTGTTGTTCAGCGTTCTTTCTTGCCAATTTATAAGCAATGTTCCGTCGGCGATTTTGCTTTCCCAGTTTACCGACAATTACCGTGAACTGCTTGTCGGTGTAAATATCGGCGGTGTCGGAACGTTAATATCATCTCTTGCAAGTTTGATTACGTTTAGAGAGTATACGTCACACAATCCCGAAAAAACGTTAAAATATGTCAAAGAATTTTCGTTGTTTAATTTTGGATTTTTAATAATATTAACCGGATTTATGCTTTTTATAAATAAATAGAAAGAGGCAGATATGAATTACCGTAACGATAAACACGGCAATAAATTGTCAATCCTTGGTTTTGGATGTATGCGATTTCCGCGCAAATTGGGCGTTATTGATATGGCGGAAACCGAACGCGAGATAATGACGGCTTATGAAAACGGAATCAATTATTTTGATACAGCATACATATATCCCGGTAGTGAATCGGCAATCGGAGAAATTTTCGAAAAAAATGCAATACGTGACAAAGTGTATATTGCCACCAAACTTCCGCATTATCTTATAAAGAGCAGGGAAGACCTTGATAATAAGTTCAACGAAGAATTAAAACGTCTTCGCACCGATTATGTCGATTATTATCTAATGCACATGCTCACCGATGTTGATACATGGAACCGCTTGAAAGAAATCGGTATTATCGAATGGCTTAATGAAAAAAAACAAAGCGGTCAAATACGCCAAGTCGGTTTTTCTTACCACGGTAATTCAGATATGTTTTGTTCGCTTGTCGATGTGTATGATTGGGACTTTTGTCAAATCCAATATAACTATATGGATGAACACTCGCAAGCGGGTCGCAAAGGTTTGAAATATGCGTCAAATAAAGGTTTGGCGGTAATTATAATGGAACCCTTGCGCGGAGGCAAACTCGTTACCCACCTGCCTAATGAAGCAAAACGTATATTCGAAAATTATAAAATCAAGCATACTCCTGCACAATGGGCGTTTCGCTGGCTTTGGAACCAACCCGAAGTCACCGTTGTGCTGTCGGGAATGAATTCCGACGAAATGGTGCGCGATAATATCAATACTGCGTCAACCGTGTCTGTCGGTGAATTGACCGAGGACGACGAAAAAATGCTTCAAGAAGTAGTTTCTGCAATAAATTCGAAAATGAAAGTCGGCTGTACCGGTTGCGGATACTGTATGCCGTGCCCCAAAAATGTTGATATCCCAATGACATTCGCCGCATACAACCGTCGTTTTTCGGAAGGAAAATTTTGGGCATATGTTGACTATTTCATGTGTACTGCACTCCGTTCGAATTCTACCGCGGCTTCTAACTGCATAGAATGCGGCAAATGCGAAAAACACTGCCCTCAACATATCAATATAAGGGCGGAACTTAAAAACGCAAGAAAAGAGCTTGAAGGTCCGATTTATAATGTAGCAAGTAAGATTGCAAAACTTTTTAAGTTTTAAAATTAAACAATAAAAGTTCCTACGTTAAATAGGAACTTTTTCTTTTATTGAATTCTGTCACAACCGACGGCTATTCGGTTTTTTCCGCTGTAAGTACAAGTGAACAATACGAGGTCGTATTCTTCATTGGTAAGGATATCAACGGCATAGGGTTGAATAATATCAATCGAAACCACCGAATATTTGTAAACAACGCCGTCCATATCGGTAACGTAAACTTCGTCTTTTGCGTTCAAATTTCCGATTTCGCCGAAATGCTTGCTGTAATTGTGTGCGCCTACAATAAGGTTATCGGTTTTAGCAGAACCGTAAAAACGACAAGGCGCCATCTGTAATTTGTCATAGTCGGTTTCCGACATTATCGGCAGTTCAAGGTTTAAAGACGGTATCGAAAGATATCCTACAAATCCTTGCTCATCGATGTAAAACACGGGCATATCATTGTTATTAACTGGACCGTTGGAATTCTGTGAACCGTCAGTAACACCGTCAGAAACATTATCTTGAACACTTGATTCGCTGTTGGTGCTGTTTCTTATGGTTTCAATAAGTTGCGGAAGATAGTATTCGGTTAACTCTTGTGCTTGCTTGTCTTCGTTTTGGTTAGAAATGTAAAGTGCAACCGAACAAGCAACCGAAACCACACCGACAATCATCAAAACAATGCCTAAAAAACGTTTCATTTTTTCTTGTTTCTCTAGCTGACCAAAACGCAACCAACAGAGAACACTAAAACACCCAATACTGCTAAAACAGGGATAGGCCATTTAAGTTGACCGGTTTGAGGAATGTTCGAAGGGGGAGGGTTTGATTCTTGTTCAATATTTATTTTCGGAGAAGCGTCAATTTCATATACCCAACCTTCTTCGCCGTTTATGGGGAGAGTAACAAAGAAAGGTTCGCATTTTTCGTATCCGTCAGCAGAATCCTCTTGCATGACAAGATAAAGACCGGTGGATAAATCGGTGAAAATTGCAGTGCCGTATTCGCCGACTTCGACTTTTGTTCCCTCAATGGAATTGCGTTCTATGTAGTCGACGTAACTCTTGGCAGTGTTTAACGAATCGAGTTTTTCAAAACCTATTCCGCATTTTGCAAAAGCGTCTGCGTATTCAAAATCGTATTTATCGACGTTCCACCATATATCCGCGGTTTTAAATATTGTAAAAGAACCCGATTCGATAGTTTTTCCGTCGTCTTGCATAGAAATGGCGATGGAACCTTTTTTGTCAAGATCAATAGGTTCGGCAGCAGCCGTGACCGTTATGAATAACGAAAAAACTATTGCCAAAAGGAAAGACAAATATTTTGTTTTCATAGTAACTCCTTTTTTCGAAAATCAGTTCGAAACTGTTTTTATTCTATACGTCCGATTTCATTTAAAGGCCAAACACGGAAGAGAATCCTACCGACAATCTGTTCCTCGGAAACACAACCTAATGCTGAATTACGTGAGTCGGTAGAAGTCAATCGGTGGTCGCCCATTACAAAATATTTTGCATCGGGCACTTGATAAGGCATCTCAATATTACAATCTCCAAACGCTTTTTCGGAGATATATGGTTCGTTGCATATCGAACCGTTCACATAAACCGTGCCGTCTTGCTTAATATCAATCCAATCACCCGGAAGGGCAATAACGCGCTTTATTAGAATTTTGTTGTTGTAATAAAAAGCAATTATGTCGCCGTAATTAACCTCGCCGTTTTTAA
>JAGBUH010000007.1 GCA_017630915.1 Clostridia bacterium | reverse complement strand
CAAAATTATCGAAGAATTGCCGATAGAAAACAGTTTGTTAAAACCGCCTGCAAGATAACCGATATCAAAGCCGTCAGAGGATTTATTAAGCGAAGAAAACACCCTCGTATCAAGCAAAGGTGCGGCAACGTAAAGACCAACGCTAACGTCGCCTGAGGTATATCCGCTTGACGCGGAAACCTTATTATTTACTGTCGGGAAAACCGAAGCGCCGATGCAGAATACGATTGCAAGAGCGACACAGGCGATACGTTTGAAATTAACCAATCTCATAATCGCCTCTTATTGTGAAATATGCAGTTCCGCCGGTAACAAGAATCGCTTTGCGCGATTCGCTCGCGGAGGCGTAATAGATATGTCCGTATTCAAGAGGTTCGCCCGAAAAAAGTTCCTTGCCCTCTGACATATCGGTAATGCCTTCATTTTCGGCGTTTGACGAGGTTATTGCAACAGCACCGCCGCCGCGATAGATAACCTCGCTTTCGGGAGAAAGAATAATCAACTGACCTTCTTTCGCCGAAATGTCGTTGTAGGTAGACGTGACGGTGATACCGCCGTTCGATGTAAGTTCGTCGATGATTTCCTGTCTTATTTCTTCTTTAAACTGTTGAAGATATCCGTAGGTAATCACCGTGTCGTCGGGGATGTTCACGGTTTTTTCCGAGGTCTTTTCCGCGCTCGTTTCCCCCTCCGCCAAGATGCTTATTGCGGCAAAGGGCAACGAGATTGCCAAAAGCAACACAAGCACAAGCGGAATGATAATTTTTTTCACAGATAATTCTCTCCTTGATGTTTTTCGGGAAGCAAAAAGCCAAAAAATGCCGTAATTTATGATATGCGATTCCCGAGGAAAATATGCGTGTCCTATCGAATTTTTAAGTGCAAAAACACCCGAAAACCCAGATATCGCAAGTGTTTCCAAATAATATTATACCACACCTTGTCAAGTCCCACAGAGTGGGGGTAGGGCTAAACGCATACCCATATCTTGCGGTTTTCCATAAAATCCCGTTTTTCGCCTTTTCGGTGTTTTGGGTGGTTTCGGAGAGAAAAGAAGACGAAGCCGTTTTATTCCGGTTTTATGCGTTTGCGCGACAACACACCTCACCCAAATCAGAAGAACCAAAAAACCTGCGCTATTGTTATTTCGGTTGGGAGAGGCGACAGAATAGAAAAGAAGTCGCAAGGCATAAAAAAAGAAGTCGCAAGGCATGAAAGTAGGGACAGGCGTCCTCGACTGTCCGTTTGTGACACATTGGTGTTACGTTATTCAAAAACTGGAGAAGAAAAAACATACCTTATTGTTATTTTTGGTTGGGTGACCTTACAGTATAGAAAAGAAGTAGCAAGGCATAAAAAAGCATAAAAAAAAGAGAGGGGTGACCTCTCTTTTGACTATACATGTGTTTAATTAGATTGGATAAGATTGTTGATTTCTTCAAGTGTGGGAACAGAATTAACCGCGCCGAATTTCGTAACGGTCAACGCACCTGCGGCGTTTGCAAAGCGCGCGGAAGAAATGGTATCGCCCGTGCGAAGATATTCGGTAACAAGCGCGGAAGTGAAAACGTCGCCTGCGGCGGTATGGTCGACAGCGGTAACGTCAAACGGCGAGAGAATGTCGCAATATTTACCGTCGTAGACGTAACAACCTCTGTTGCCGAGTTTCAAAACGACGTACTTGATGTCAACCTTGTTGCAAAGCGCGATAGAAGCGCGTAGACAATTTTCGAGGTTGTCGGGGCGGATGCCCGTAAGAATTTCGGTTTCTACTTCGTTGGGCGAAAGGATTTCGATGCGTTCCAACTTGTCAAGCGGAAAATCGTTTTTCGCACCTGCGCCGTCAAGGAAAAACGGAAGTCCCTCGTCGGCGGCACATCTTGCGGCGGCAATAATTGCGTCGGGGCGGAGTTCCATTGAGGTTAGAACCGCGTCGGGATAGCAGGAAAATGCGTCTTCAAGGTCGGTGTCGCTGATTTTCTTGGTTGCGCCGTTGTACGCAATAACACGTTTCGCACCGTTCTTTTCCATCAAAACGACCGAAAGCCCTGTTTGTTCAAGACGGTCAACCTTTATGTAACGGGTATCGATACCGCGCTCTTTAAAAAGCGCAATCAATCTGTCGCCGTAAGCATCGTCGTCCACGCGCGAACAAAAGACAACCTCTGCGCCGAGAGTTTTTGCCGCAACCGCGGCATTTGCACCTTTACCGCCGGGGATAAAGGCATATTTGCCCGAAGATTGCAAAATTTCGTCGGGAGCAGGGATATAGGGCGTGCTCAACATGAAATCAATGCTCGAACCGCCTGCAACAAGTATCCTTTTTGCCATTTGTATGATACCCTCCGTGTTTTTTACTTCTATTTATTTTACATCATTCTTAAATCGTTGTCAACTCGTTTTCTTTTTTTCTGTTTCATATTTGAGTTTGGTCGCCCTGCCGCCGCGAATATGGCGCTCAGCGCGGTTTTTGGAAAGCACGTTTTTCACGACTTCGTACAACTGCGGAGCAAGGTTTTTCAATCTTTCCGTAAGGTCTTTATGTACCGTCGATTTGCTGACACCGAAAAGCTTTGCCGTATCGCGCACGGTTGCGCCCGTCGCGGCAACATACTCGGCGATGTCGCACACGCGCTCGTCGATTTCATTATAATACATATCATCAACTCCGTTTGGTTGATGTATATGAACAACCCTCGACAAAAAGACTTATTTAAGTTTTTTGCGGTGTTTTACCACAATATATTCTGTTGTTTCAATTGAAATATTTTGAAAAAGTTCTTGACAATGCCGTTTTGTAGTGCTATAATTCACGACAATAAATCACACAGGAGGCAGTTAAAATGATGAATAACAAGTTTTACTTTTATTATTTTAAAAAGGGCTGCCCGTCTTATGTGATTGCCGAAGCGTAAACGCTTTGAGCTGAATAAAACGGTCAGTCCGCATTCGTCGTGCTTTTGGTACAGCGATATGTGGGCTTTTTATTTTAAAAAAGCAATCTATGATAAAAGAGGTATAGAACCATGCCAATGAATTTCCACAGAAAATTACCCATTCCCCAAGAAGTGAAAAAAGAATTTCCTCTTACCGAACGCATGGAGCAGGTCAAGGCGGAACGCGACGAGAGTATCCGCGCTGTATTCGAGGGGAAATCAGATAAATTCATCCTTATTATAGGTCCCTGCTCGGCAGACCATAGCGAACCGGTGCTTGAATATATATCCCGTCTTCGCAGAATCGAAGAGCAGGTTTCGGATAAAATAATCATCATTCCGCGAATCTATACCAACAAACCGAGAACCACGGGACAGGGATATAAAGGTATGCTTCACCAACCCGACCCCGAAGCAAAACCCGATATGTATAAGGGCATCGTTGCCATTCGTGAATTACACATGTCCGCACTTCGCGATTATGATTTTTCCTGCGCTGACGAAATGCTTTACCCCGAAAACCACCGTTATCTTTCGGATTTGCTTTCTTACGTTGCCGTCGGCGCGCGCTCGGTTGAAAATCAGCAACACAGACTTACGGCAAGCGGTATCGATACCCCCGTCGGTATGAAAAATCCCACGGGCGGTGACCTTAGCGTTATGATGAACTCTATCGTGGCGGCGCAATCGAGCCACACCTTCCTCTATCGCGGATGGGAGGTTACGAGCGACGGCAACCCATACGCACACGCGATTTTGCGCGGATATATCGACAATATGGGTAAAAACGTGTCAAACTACCATTACGAAGATTTGGTTCGCGTTAAAGAACTTTATGAAAAAACAAACCTCGTAAATCCGTCGGTTATTGTTGATACAAACCACAACAACTCGGGCAAACAATATCTCGAACAGGTTCGTATTGCAAAGGATATCGTTCACAGCCGTAACCAAAACGGCGATATAAAGCGGCTTGTAAAGGGTTTGATGATTGAAAGTTACCTCGAAGACGGCGCTTGTAAAGCCGAGGAACATATTTTCGGCAAATCCATTACCGACCCTTGTCTTGGTTGGGAAAAGACCGAAAGACTTATTTTCGACATCGCGGAAAAACTGTAAATCGGGTGAGAACAATGTCAAATAAGTTGGAAGAAGCAAGAAGCATTATAAATTCGGTAGACGAACAAATGGCAAAGCTGTTTGTCGAACGAATGAAAGCCGTAAAAACGGTGTATGAGTATAAAAAGGAATACGGACTTCCTATTCTCGACCAAAAGCGCGAAAACGAGGTCGTAAAGCGGAATTCGACATACGTCGAAGACGAAATATTAAAGGGATATTATATAGATTTTCTTAAAAATATGATGTCTGTTTCCCGTACCTATCAACACCGTTTGCAAAACGGATTGAAGGTCGCATACAGCGGTGTCGAAGGCGCGTTTGCACATATAGCGTCAGGACGAATTTTTCCATCGGGCAACCGTGTTTCTTACGGCGATTTCAAGGCGGCTTACGATTCTGTCATCAAGGGAGAATGTGACGTTGCGGTACTACCGATTGAAAACAGTTATGCAGGGGAAGTGGGACAAACGATGGACCTTATCTTCTCGGGCGAACTATTTATTAACGGCATATATGAATTGGAAATTCACCAAAATCTTCTCGGATTGCAAGGCGCAACTATCGAGGACATTAAAAAGGTAACAAGTCACCCGCAGGCGTTAAGTCAATGCCACGACTATATCGAAATGCGCAAATTCGAAACCGAGGAAGCAAACAACACAGCTCTTGCCGCAAAAACGGTTGCCGAAACAAACTACAAATCTCTCGGCGCTATTGCAAGTTTGGAAACAGCGGAAATATTCGGTTTGAAGGTACTCGAAGCAAATATAAACAAAAGCGGAGAAAACACCACGCGGTTTGTTGTTCTTTCCAAGGTTAGAGCAAACACGGTTGCATTGTCAAGCACGGTTTTGATGTTAACGGTTAAGCACGAGGCAGGCTCGCTCGCAAACGCAGTCAGCATAATCGGTCAATACGGATTCAATATGACCGCGCTTCGAAGCAGACCGATGAGGAAGCATTCCTGGCAATATTACTTCTATATTGAAATAGACGGTACGGTTGACAGCGAAAACGGACAAAAAATGCTTGAAGAATTGAAGAAAGTGTGCGATACTGTAAAAGTAGCAGGTGCTTTCGCGCCGCATACCGAAATATAAGGTGATGAAAACAATGACTATAAGTATGAACTTAGGCAAAGACAGTTACGATATAATCGTAGAACGCGGTATTCTTTTAAAAGCGAATAAGCACTTAAATCTCAACAGACGTGTTCTTGTCGTTTCCGATACGGGCGTTCCGTCGGAATACGTCGAAAATATTGCAAACCAATGCAAAGAATGTGTTGTTTGTGTTGTCGAGCAGGGCGAAGCATCGAAAAGTATCGAAAGTTTCGGCAGACTTCTAGAAGTAATGCTTGATAACGGGTTTTCGAGAAAAGATTGTGTTGTCGCAGTCGGTGGCGGTGTTGTCGGCGATCTTGCGGGATTTGCCGCATCGGCATATATGAGAGGCATTGATTTTTATAATATCCCCACGACACTTCTTTCGCAGATAGATTCCTCAATCGGCGGAAAAACCGCGATAAATTTCGGCGGTGTAAAAAATATCGTCGGCGCGTTCTATCAGCCGAAAAAGGTGCTTATCGACCCCGAATTGTTAAAAACACTCCCCAAAAGGCAGATTTCAAACGGTCTTGCCGAAGCGATTAAAATGGCTCTTACTTCGGATTCTGTCCTGTTTGACATTTTCGAAAACAAGGATATCGAGAGCAATATTGACGAAATTATAATTCGTTCACTAAACATTAAAAAAGGCGTTGTCGAGCAAGACGAAAAGGAATCGGGCCTTCGCAAGATACTCAATTTCGGTCATACAATAGGACACGGTATCGAAAGCAGCGAGGGAATGAGCGAACTTTATCACGGCGAGTCCGTCGCGCTCGGAATGATACCGATGTGCAGCGAGTCGGTTCGCAAAAGACTTATCGAAGTATTGAAAAAGTGCGATTTATATCGTAAAATAGATTATAATTGGGAGAAAATCGCTTCTGCCGCATTCCACGACAAAAAGGCAGACGGCGACACCGTGACCGTAACGACGGTCAACGAGATTGGCAGTTTTGAAATGAAAACGGTAAAGTGCGTTGACGTTATCGAAACGGCAAAAAAAGTTTTGGAAGGTTTGTCAGAATGAAAAACACGTTCGGAAACAGCATATCGGTTACTCTGTTCGGCGAAAGCCACGGGGAGTATATCGGCGCAACGATTGACGGTTTAGCGTCGGGAATCGAAATAAATCACGATTATATCGCGAATATGCTTACTCTCCGCCGTCCCGACGGGGATATTTCCACGCCGCGAAAGGAAAACGATGATTACAAAATCATCAGCGGTGTTATCGAAAACAAAACAACGGGCACGCCGATTACCGTACTTATCCCCAACGAAAATATAAAAAGCGGCGATTACTCGCAGATGAAAACGGTTGCACGTCCCTCACACGCCGATTATACCGCGGAATGTAAATATCACGGATACCAAGATTCGCGCGGCGGCGGACATTTCAGCGGAAGAATTACGGCGGCTCTTGTTGCCGCAGGTGCAATATGCAAGTATGCATTGGAACAAAAGGGAATTTATATCGGCACTCACGTGAAAAAATGCGCCTGTGTTTCGGACAGAGAATTTGATAACTTGACAGAAGATATCCGCGCTCTAAACGGCAAAACCTTCGCAGTCCTTGACGAAAAAACAGAAAAAACAATGAAAGAAGCGATTCTTTCGGCATCGGCAGACGGCGACAGCGTCGGCGGTGTACTTGAAACCGCAATTATCGGTATGCCCGAGGGTGTCGGCGAACCGTGGTTTGATTCGGTTGAGGGAATGATTTCGCATATTATGTTTTCTGTCCCCGCCGTAAAGGGAATCGAGTTCGGCGCGGGTTTTGCAATTTCCGATATGCGCGGAAGTGTTGCAAATGACCAAATGTATATAGAAAACGGTAAAGTCGTTACGGCAACGAACAACAACGGCGGTATCAACGGCGGTATCACCAACGGAATGCCCATTATTTTCCGTACCGCGATCAAGCCGACGCCGACGATTTTCAAACCGCAAAATACGATAGATTTCAAAACAATGACCGAAACGGTTATCACTCCGACGGGTAGGCATGACCCTGCAATCGTACACAGGGCCAGAGTTGTGCAGGACGCGGCATCTGCAATCGCGATTTGCGATATGTTGGCGATGAGATTCGGCACGGATTGGATTAAATAAGATGAAAAAATACGGCTGCATCGGCAAAAAACTCACACACAGTTTTTCAAAGGAAATACATCAAAGCCTTGCCGATTACAATTATGACCTTATCGAGTTAGGTGAGGAAGAAATTGCACGATTTTTTGAGGAAAAGGACTTTTCCGCAATCAACGTAACCATTCCTTATAAGCAGACGGTTATGCAATATCTTGATTCGGTCAGCGATATCGCAAAGCGCATCGGCGCGGTAAACACAATAGTCAATCGTGACGGAATGCTTTTTGGCTATAACACCGACTATTACGGAATGAAATCGCTTATCGAGAGGGTGGGTTTAGACCTTAAAGGCAAAAAGGTGTTGATTCTCGGTACGGGCGGAACAAGCAAAACGGCTAACGTTGTCGCAACCGATATGGGTGCTGTGGAGATTTTGACGGTCAGCAGAAGAAAAAGTAACGAATATATAACCTATGAAGAGGCAACAACGCTTCACTCGGATGCGAACGTAATTATAAACACCACACCGTCGGGAATGTATCCCGATTGCGAATCAAAACCCATTGATATATCGCCGTTTTCTCAACTTGAAGGTGTTATCGACGCGGTTTATAATCCGCTTTGCACAAATCTTGTGCTCGATGCCAAAGAAAACGGTATCAAAGCCGAGGGCGGACTTTATATGCTCGTAATGCAGGCGGTCGTCGCGGTGGAAAAGTTTCTTGACACAAAAATCGAAAAGAAGGTTGCCGACGATGTTTTTGCATCGGTTTTTGCCTCGAAAGAGAATATAATTCTCACAGGTATGCCGGGAAGCGGAAAAAGCACGGTCGGACAACTTTTAAATGTTGACGGATTCGAATTTATCGACACCGATACAGAGATCGAAAAGCGTTGCGGATGCACGATCAAAGAACTGATCGAAGAAAAAGGCGAGAACTTTTTCCGCGAGTTAGAAGCCGAAGTTATACGCGACGTATCGTCAAAAAACAGCCGTATCATATCAACCGGCGGCGGCGCGGTTTTAAGGGAAGAAAACGTCAGATGCTTAAAACGTAACGGCAGGATTTTCTTCATAGATGCGGATTTGTCACGTCTTCGCGCAACCGATAGCAGACCGCTTTCAAACACCGAAGATAAACTTGTAAAACTGTAT
>JAGBUH010000006.1 GCA_017630915.1 Clostridia bacterium | reverse complement strand
CGCGAAGTGAAAGACGGCACGACCGATATTAACACCTTCCTCTCTGAAAACCTTTCGGGTATGAAGATAATTCAAATCTTCAACCGCGAAGACAGAAAAATGGAGGAATTTAACGAAAAAAACAACAAATTAAAATCCGCTAAATTCCGCCAAATATTAGTTTTTGGTATCTTCCGCCCTATGGTGTATATGCTTTATATCACATCGGTGCTTTGTTTGCTTTATTTGGGCGGCCGCGGTTATATCAAAAATACCGAGGTTTTCGGTCAAACCATGACAAGCGGTATCGTGGTATCGTTTTATATGTATATCACTAAATTTTTCAACCCGATTCAAAGTCTTGCGGAACAGTTTAACTGGCTTCAATCGGCGTTTGCATCCGCCGAAAAGATTTTTACGGTGCTTGACATTGTTCCCGAAATCGTTGATTGCGAATCGGCGATTGAACTGACAGAAGTTAAGGGCGAGATTGAATTCCGCAACGTCTGGTTTGCATATAAAGACGAAGACTGGGTTCTTAAAGACGTTTCGTTCAAGGTAAACGCAGGCGAAACGATAGCATTTTGCGGTTCGACCGGTTCGGGCAAGACGACGATTCTTTCGCTTATCTGCCGTAATTACGATATCCAAAAAGGCGAAATACTTATCGACGGCATTGATATCAGAAAAATCAAAATCGCCTCACTCCGCCGTCATTTCGGTCAGATGTTACAGGACGTATTTTTGTTCTCGGGTACTATACGTTCGAACATCTTGCTTTCGCTCGACAGCGTTGACGACACCGAAGTTTTGAAGGCGTGTGAATACGTAAACGCCGACAAGCTATTAAACAAACTACAAAACGGTTTAGACGAAGAAGTTATGGAACGCGGTGCAAACTTCTCGGCAGGACAAAGGCAACTCATTTCGTTCGCAAGAACGATAATTCACAAACCCGAAATTATGATTCTCGACGAGGCGACGGCGAATATCGACACCGAAACCGAGGTTTTGATTCAGGATTCGCTCGAAAAACTTATGAACATCGGTACGTTGCTTATCGTTGCGCACCGACTGTCGACCATACGCAACGCCGACAGAATAATATATCTTTCTCACGGAGAAATTATCGAATCGGGCACACATAGCGAACTTTTGGAGAAAAAAGGCAGATATTACGAACTCTATAAACTCCAACAAGATAAGGCGATGCTTAAATCCAACTAAAATTATAAGGAGGTAACGATGGAAAACATAACCAAAATTTTAATGAAGTGTATTCGCTCGGAAGTTTTTTCGGACAATGCAAATATCCCCGATAGTTTGACCGAAGAAGAAATAAATTCGCTTTATGTTCTTTCGAAAAAACACGATTTGGCGCACATCGTTGCCTCGTTTTTGGAAAAACGCGGACTTATTGACAATGCGACTGTCGGTCAGCAGTTCGCAAAGCAAAAGTTTTTATCGGTTTACCGCAGAGAACAACTTGATTTCGAGGAAGAACGGGTTTGCAAACTGTTTTACGATGAACAAATCGAATTCATCCGTCTTAAAGGCGCGGTGATGAAGAAGTTATACCCGCAAATATGGATGCGCACCAGTTCCGACGTGGATATTCTCATCAAAGCGCAAGACCGTGATAAAGCAGTTTCGCTTCTTGTATCAAAATTCGGTTACATTCTTGATTCCGATGCCGAACGGGATTGTTC
Source organism: Clostridia bacterium (assembly GCA_017630915.1). Classification (GTDB taxonomy): domain Bacteria; phylum Bacillota; class Clostridia; order Oscillospirales; family CAG-382; genus Coliplasma. The sequence goes on along the minus strand of JAGBUH010000006.1, from coordinate 7,114 downwards.
GCTTATTTCGAAAAGCGGAATGAACCTCGAATTGCATTTCGGTATCACGAGCAACGACGACAAACTTGACGTTATTTTAAAACGTGTTTGGGATTTTGCATACAGAATAAACGAACACGAATTTGCCTTAAAAGACGAATTTTTCATCGCATACCATATCGCGCACATGCAGTTGCATTTCACCGAGGGCGGTTGCGGTGTACGGCCGTTTATCGACCTTTGGCTTTATAAACAAAACCTCGAAAAGTGCGAAAGCGAAGTTATATCTTTGCTTACCGAATCGAAAAGCGTTGATTTTTATAAAGGCGTAAAATCGCTTTGCGAAGTGTGGTTTGGTGATAAAGAACACAGCGAATTGACCGAATTGGTCGAAAATTTCGTCATCTCGGGCGGTGTTTACGGCACACGCGAAAATTTGGGCGCGACGGGCACACATAAAAACGGCAGTTATTTTAAATACCTTTTAAACCGTATTTTTATGCCCAAAAACAAATTAAGGTTGATATATCCGAAAATCGACAAATACCCGATACTTATTCCCTATTATCAAATAAAGCGGTGGTTTAATCTTTTAGACAAAGACGTCAGGAAATCGGCAAAGAACGAACTTTCGGGTAACAAAAATTCTAACCTTACCGACAAAATGCTTGACGGGTTGGGATTATGACGGTTATACATCCTATACCCCCGCTTTACAACCAAGATTCAAGAATCCTAATCTTAGGCAGTTTTCCGTCGGTGAAATCGCGCGAAAGTATGTTTTTTTACGGACATAAACAAAACCGCTTTTGGAAGGTAATTGCTCAAATACTTGAATGCGATGTCCCACAAGATATTCCCGAAAAGAAAAACATGCTTTTATCAAACAAGATAGCCGTTTGGGACGTTATCGGCTCGTGCGTAATAAGCGGAAGCGCAGACAGTACTATAACCGATGCGATACCCAACGACATCTCGCCCATTCTTAACACCGCCGATATAAAAGCTATTTTCACCAACGGCAAAAAAGCGCATGAACTATACGAAAAGCATATACGGCAAAAAGTCGGTATCGCGTCGATGTATCTTCCGTCAACAAGTCCCGCAAACGCATCTTTTTCGTTTGAACGGCTTGTATCTGAATGGAGTTTAATTAAAAAGTTTTTGTAAAAAACGTACGGTTTGATTAAAACAAAACCGTGCGTTTCTTTATTTTATCTGCATATACTGTTATAGAGTGTGCAAAGTAAATTTATTAAGGGTGATGCAGATGCCGACAGGCAATATTGTTTTTGTTTTACGTACCGCTTCGGGTGCACTTCCGATAAACAACGGTTCGATTACCGTAAAAAGCGAAAGCGGTGAAACGGTATTTTATGAATTTCTTACCTCGGCAAACAGCGGATTAAGCCGAACAGCCACGCTTGAAACACCGCCGAAAAGTACCTCTTTAAACAGCGAAGAAAACGCTCCACGTCCCTATTCGATATATAATGTTTCGATACGGGCGGAAGGAAATTACCGAATGGAGATAGATGGTATTCAGATGTTCGAAGGAGAAACGACACAACTGCCTATCGACTTAATTCCGCTTCCCGAAGGGGTATCTTCTCCCGAATCGGCGGAAATTATTATCATACGGATACCCGAACATATACTACGCGCTTCTCCTAACGCATCGGGACAGCAATCTCCCCCGATTCCCAATCTACCCAACAACGCGACAAACGGTGCAACCGCAATACCGACCGTAAACATCAGCACGGGGGTATATATCCCCGAAACGATAACCGTGCACCTCGGTGCGCCCGACGAGAACGCCCCGAACGTGACGGTTTCGTTTATTGACTACATAAAAAATGTAGCAAGCAGCGAAGTCTATCCCACGTGGCCGAGAGAATCGTTGGAAGCTAATATTCTTGCACAAATATCGCTTTCATTGAATCGCATCTACACCGAATGGTACAGAAGCCAAGGTTATGATTTTGACATCACGAATTCCACGGCATTTGACCAAGCGTACGTTTACGGCAGAAACATTTTCGACGAAATGAGCGTTATTGTAGACGAGATATTTAACAGATATCTCGTGCGTCCCAACAGCGTTGCTCCGCTTTTCGCGTCGTACTGCAACGGCACAACTTCAACCTGCGCAGGTCTTTCGCAATGGGGCACGGTTGCTTTGGCAGAATCGGGGCAAAGCAGTGAAGATATACTCGGTTTCTATTACGGCGATATTATTATCACCGAAACCAACGATATTCGCACTCCCGAAGAATCCTATCCCGGCATGTCGCTATCAAGCGGTGACAGCGGAGAAGACGATAGAATCATACAAGAGCAACTAAACCGTATCGCAATCAACTTCCCCCAAGTTCCGCTTATTGAGGTAAACGGTGTATACGACGAATCGACGGTAAATACCGTGCGCGAATTCCAACGTCTGTTTATCCTGCCTATAAGCGGTGTTGTCGATAAAGCAACGTGGTATCGAATCTCGCAAATATATGCATCTGTAAAAAGACTTGCCGAAATAACAAGCGAGGGACAGCGCGCCGCCTATAATCAGCAATTATACCCGGGTACACCGTTAAAGGTAAACTCGCGAGGCTCGGAAGTACAGGAAATTCAGTTCTATCTTCAAAGAATAAACCGATTCAACCCCACCGTAGAAAGTCCCGAACTCGACGGTATTTACGGTGCAGATACAAGGCGCGCGGTAATATCCTTCCAAAATGCATACGGACTTGTCCCCTCGGGCGAGGTTGACGAAGCGGTTTGGAACAAAATAGTTGAGGTTTATAACGGTACGCTGGATAATGTTGATGAACCGCAAACGGGTATAACGCCCATTCCGTTCCCCGGTTACGTATTGTCCCCCGGCGCAACGGGTGAATACCCAAGGTATATACAAGAGGTTTTGAACATTATCAACAACGTTTTCCTTATTATCCCCGAACTCGCAGAAGACGGCATATACGGAAGCGCAACGCAATCGGCGGTTAATGTTTTCGCCTCGATTTTCGGCTATACACAAAACGGGACTGTTGACGAAGCGCTTTGGAACAAAATCAATCAAATATATTCGGTAGTCTTGTCAAACTGCATCTTTTCAACGGGCGAAAGCGAGGGTGCGAGGGGATTTTCGGGGACAGAACTTACAATCGGCAGTTCGGGCGAAAACGTAAGTTATATCCAAGAACGTATCAACCGAATAAATACCGCTATCCCCTATATCCCTGCCCTTACCGTTGACGGACTTTACGGCACGGCAACGAGAAACAGCGTATCAATACTTCAACGTCTTTTCGGACTTACCGAAACCGGAAACGTAAATGAAAGCACGTGGTTGTTGGTCAACTATATTTATGCTGCGATCATTAACGGCTGTCTTCCCGTTTCACAAATGGCGAATACCGATAACGTCATATCGGTTTTCAAACCCGAAACCGAAACCGCACGAAACATCAGCGTATCCGAATTAAAAGAACTGATGAGAATAAACGGAATAAACGTCGGCAACGGACCTATGTTCGGACTTAAAAGCCGTCGCGCTTTGGCGTATTGGCAAAGTATGCAAGGGCTTGAACCGACGGGACTTCCCGACGTATCAACGCGGTCGCTTTTGGCAAAAAACGCAAAACATAGGTAAAATTTTATCGACAATGTTAATTTCTGTTCTTTTTTATTGACAATATGAAATAGGAATAGTATAATTTTATAATAATCATTTATAATTGGGAAACCCGATGAAAAAACACGAAAAGACCGAGTTTGACGTTTCGTTGGAAACAAAGTCGGAATCCGAAAAGAATAAATTATTAAGACGTAAGCGAATAATAGCAATCGTTTCTATCGTCATTGCCGTTTCGCTGTTTGTTTGGCTTAGTTTTTATTTGACCGATGTGATTCTGTCGTCATTAGACGAAGACGGAAATATAATGAACACCGCGCAAAACTTCAAGGAACTTATTGAAAGTTACGGCAAATGGGGTGTCATTGTCGCGTTCGGGATTCAGGTGCTTCAAGTTATCGTGTCACCGATTCCGGGCGAGGTTATCGAAGTCGGAATGGGGCTTTGCTTCGGTTGGCTCGGCGGTGCGGTTTTATGTCTTGTCGGCGGTGCACTCGCGGCGGCGTTGATTATGCTTTTCGTCAAAAAGTACGGTATCAAAGCGGTTGAGTTATTTGTATCAACCGATAAAATCAACGAATTAAGAATCATCAATAACGAAAAGAAATTAAAGACAACCGTCTTTCTGCTTTATCTAATCCCCGGTACACCGAAAGACCCGCTTATCTTCTTTTTCGGGCTTACCAAAATCAGCATTTGGGACTTTATTTGGATTCAAACATTGGCAAGAATCCCCTCGGTCGTCACCTCGACGATTGCAGGCGAGCAAGTCACCAAGCAAAATTTCCTTGTATCAATAATTATTTTTGCGGTAACGGGCGTTTTGGCGCTTATCGGAATGGTTTTATACCGCAAAATCATATCTCATAAAAATAATCACAAAGAGAAGGATAAATAAATGTCAGTTACAGTTCCTGCGGGATATTCCCCCGTACTCAACATCCGTCAAACCGAAGTTGCTATTAAAAAGGTTAAGGACTTTTTCGAACGCGACTTGGCGATTCAATTAAATCTCACCCGTGTTTCCGCACCCTTGTTTGTCGATGCGGGAAGCGGTCTTAACGACAACCTAAACGGTGTTGAACGCCCCGTTTCTTTTGACATTCGCGGAATGTCGGGCAACAACGAAATCGTGCAATCACTCGCGAAGTGGAAAAGAATGGCGCTCGCGCAATACGGTTTCCAACCCGGTGAAGGTTTATATACCGATATGAACGCTATCAGACGCGACGAAGATACCGACAATATCCACTCGGTTTTCGTTGACCAATGGGACTGGGAAAAGGTGATAACCGCCGAAATGCGCACCGTTGATACCTTAAAACGCGCGGTTAAGCAGATTTATACTTCTCTCCGCCATACCGAAACCTATATCGCGGAGGATTACGATTTTGTCGGCAAATTCCTGCCCGAAAAGATTGCGTTTATCACCGCGCAGGAACTTGAAGACGAATATCCCGACCTCACCCCGAAGCAAAGAGAATATGCCGCCGTTAAAAAGCACGGTGCGGTATTCCTTATGCAAATCGGCGGCAAACTCAAATCGGGCAACCGTCACGACGGTCGCGCGCCCGACTATGACGATTGGTCGTTAAACGGCGATATCATCGTTTACTATCCCGTGCTTGATATCGCGCTTGAACTTTCTTCGATGGGTATCCGCGTCGATGCCGAAGCATTGAAAAACCAACTTAAAATCGCAGGTTGCGAAGACCGTTCAAGTCTTCCCTTCCACAAGGCGTTGCTCGAAAACCAGCTTCCGCTTACAATGGGCGGCGGTATCGGTCAATCGAGAATGTGTATGTTCTTTTTGAGAAAAGCGCACATCGGCGAAGTTCAATCGTCGCGTTGGGAAGAAAAAGACATCGAAATCTGCAAAGAAAACAACATACATTTACTGTAATATGAAAAAAATCTATAAAAGCGTGGGTGACCTTATCGGCAATACGCCGATGGTTGAACTTGCTAATTTACAAAAAGAATATTCGCTTAATGCTAATGTCATCGCGAAAATCGAGGGTTTTAACCCCGCAGGTTCGGCAAAGGACCGAGTTGGCAAAGCGATGATTGAAGATGCCGAAAGGCGAGGACTTATAAAAGACGGCGCAACGATTATCGAACCGACAAGCGGTAACACGGGCATCGGTCTTGCAGCCTATGCCGTCCCTAAGGGATACAGAGTGATTATCGTTATGCCCGATAATATGTCGGAAGAACGCAAAACACTTATGTCCGCGTTGGGCGCGGAATTGGTGCTTACCGACGGCAAATTGGGTATGTCGGGCGCGATTGCCAAGGCGAAAGAATTAAATGCTCAAATCGAAAACAGTTTTATCCCCGACCAATTCGCAAATCCTGCCAACGCGAAAGCGCATTATGAAACGACAGGCCCCGAAATATACCGCGATACCGACGGAGATATCGACATTTTCGTCGCAGGCGTAGGTACGGGCGGTACGATAACAGGCGTCGGAAAATACCTTAAAGAACAAAATAAAAACATAAAAATCGTTGCTGTCGAGCCGAAGAACTCTGCCGTTCTTTCGGGCGGAAAGTCGGGTTCACACGGTTTGCAGGGTATCGGCGCAGGGTTTATCCCCAAAGTACTTGACGTTGACGTTATTGACGAAGTTATCACCGTCACCGATGACGAGGCATTTGAAGCAGGTCGTATTTTGGCTAAAAAAGAGGGTTTGCTTTGCGGAATCTCGTCGGGCGCGGCGTTATATGCCGCAATCACACTCGCCAAACGTGATGAAAACAAAGGCAAAAACATCGTCGTGTTACTCCCTGACATCGGCGACAGATATTTATCGACTTCACTTTTTAAATAATTAAATAATAAGAGGATTTACAAATGGACTACAAAAGAGTTTTAACCATTCAAGACATTTCTTGCTTCGGACAATGTTCGCTTACCGTCGCGTTGCCGATTCTTTCGGCTTGCGGTGTTGAAACCGTTATTCTCCCCTCCGCCGTGCTTTCGACACATACGGGCGGTTTTACGGGATTTACTTTCCGTGACCTCACCGACGATATTCCGTCTATTGCAGCGCATTGGAAGAAGGAAGGTATTGATTTCGATGCGATTTACACGGGTTATCTCGGAAGTGTAAAGCAAATCGACATGGTTAAGGATATATTTAAGACCTTGACTCGCGAAAACGGAATTAAAATTGTCGATCCTGCTATGGCGGACAACGGAAACCTTTATTACGGCTTTGACGAAGTTTATGCATCGGCAATGGCTTCGCTTTGCGCGGAAGCCGACCTTGTTCTCCCGAATATAACCGAAGCGTGTTTTATGACGGGTATGGAATACAAAGAAAAGTATGACGAACAGTACGTCAGCGATATTCTCGACGCGCTTGAAAAAGCAGGTATGAAGAACGTCATTTTGACAGGTATCAGTTATACCGAAGCAACAACCGGCGTTGTCGTTAAGGTAAACGGCAAGACCGAATATTATTCCCACCGCAGACTCCCCGTCGGCAGTCACGG
>JAGBUH010000050.1 GCA_017630915.1 Clostridia bacterium | reverse complement strand
GAAATCGGCTGTGTTGATATCACTCTTGCGCTTAACAAGGCGGTTTCGGGCAGATATGTTCAATACCGCTTCGAAGGCAATTCCAACTGGATGATGATTGCAGAGGTTGAAGCATTCAAAACCGACGCACCTCCTGCCGAAATTCTCCTTGGCGACGTTAATCGCGATACAAAGGTTGACTCGGTTGATTATCTTCTTGTAAAACGTGCCTGCTTCGGCACATATAAGCTTGATGAAGAGCAAATCGAACTCGCCGATATCGACCAAAACAAGATTATTGATTCTGTTGACTATCTACTTGTTAAGAGAATCGCATTCGGCACCTATAAAGCATAATGCACTAACCCCAAAAACTGTGAAGCTGCCCAAGTGTTTAGAATGACACTTGGGCAGCTTTTGGATATTTGAGAACAAAAAAATGCTACCCGAAAAAGATACTTTTTCGGGTAGCTGTCTATTTAGTTAAAAGCGATTAAATACCATTCATGAAATCGACAAGCTTCGTCAACTTTTCGGCAGCACCCTCGCTTTCAAGCGGACGGCCTTCGCCGGTGTTCTTGAACATAACGGGTTCAAGAATTTCGGTGCAGTTAATTTCTTTCAGCAAACCGGAGGCAGTTTCATAAGCGTTGGACATATCGGTGTCGCTGCCGCTGACCAAAAGAACTGCGCCTCTCTTGGGTTTGGTAATCGGGGTTTCTTTTCTGAAATGTCTTGCACAGAAATAGGTTTGCAATCTGCTGGTAACAGAAAGCAACTGACCCGTAAGTTCACCGAAATAAATAGGGGAGGCGATGATGATGTTGTCACATTCTTCTATGTATTTATAAATGTTTTGCATTTCGTCGATAAAAGCGCAACCGTTGTGCGACCAACAGTATCTGCAATCAATACAGGGCGCAATCTTGCTTGTGCAAACGTTAACAAGCTTGCATTCGCCTTCGAGTTTGGGGATAATCGCGTTGATTAAACTCATTGTATCTCCGCGAAGACGGGGAGAACCGTTAAAAATCAATGTTTTCACTTGTGTAAAAACTCCTTCGTAAAAGATTGCAGGATAACTTTTCGGCGCATTTGTGTTCTTTGCCGATTTTGTCTATTTTATCATATTAACGAATTGTTTGCAATAAGTCGATTGTAAAAAAAACGCGTTGCACTTTGAAATTTTTGTTCGAATTGAACAAAAAACAGACCGTTGCGTTATCTTGACAACGGTCTGTAATTTTTAAATTATTTCTTGTTTTTTAAATACTTAACGCCTTCGGAAATGGGAAGAATCAACGCACCGATAACCAACGCGAGTATATACTGACCAAAACTGATAGGCATAAACGAGAATGCGCGTTGGAGGAAGGGTACGAAGACAACCAAAAGGGTAAGGAGGAAGGAGGCAATCATCGTTAACCACAAAACCTTGTTGTGACCTTTAATTGCAAATACGCTCTTTTCGCGTGAACGCAAGTTGAACGAGTGAACTATTTCTGCCATAGACATGGTTACGAAAGCCATTGTTGTTCCGAATCCTGCGCTCATCTTGTTGCCGATGAAGAAAGAGATAAGCGTCAAAATCGAAACACAAGCACCCTGCCAAACAACGTCAATGCCGAGGTCGCCTGCGAAAATGCCTTCCTTGCTGTCGCGCGGGGGAAGTGTCATAACGTCGCCTTCCGCCTGTTCCATACCCAAACCAAGTGCGGGAAGGCTGTCGGTAATAAGGTTTATCCAAAGGATATGAATGGGTTTAAAGACCGTGAAACCGAATAGGGAAGCAATGAAGACTGTCAAAACTTCGCTAAGGTTGGAGGAGAGTAAGAACTGAATCGTCTTGCGAACATTCGAATAGATTCTTCTTCCTTCTTCAACCGCGTTGACGATTGTCGCAAAGTTGTCGTCGCCCAAAATCATGTCGGCAACGCCCTTTGTAACGTCAGTACCCGTGATACCCATACCGATACCGATGTCCGCGCTCTTAATCGAGGGGGCGTCGTTTACACCGTCGCCGGTCATGGCGGTAATGTATCCGAGCTTCTTCCAAGCGGTAACTATACGAACCTTGTGTTCGGGTTGAACACGTGCGTAAACCGAATAGTTTCTAATATCTCTGAAAAGGTCTTCGTCTGAAATAAGGTCGAGCTGCGCACCCGTCAAAGCTTGGCTTGCATCGGTAATGATGCCCAATTCTTTACCAATCGCAACAGCGGTGTCGATGTGGTCGCCGGTAATCATAACGGGGCGAATACCTGCGCCCTTGCACTTGTTAACCGCTTCGACAACCTCAGGTCTAACGGGGTCTATCATGCCCGAAAGACCGATAAATACCATATCTTTTTCGATATCTTCGGGGGATGTAAACTCGGGCACACTCGGATATACCGCGAACGCCGCCGCAAGTACGCGCAACGCTTTGTCAGCCATTGCCTTGTTGTGCGCAATAATCGCTTGACGAACCTTGTCGTCCATGTCGCGTGTTTTGCCGTCAACGGGGGAGATATATTTCGTACAACGCGAAAGGATCACGTCGGGCGCACCCTTTGTGTATTGAATAACGTTGCCGTTACCGATGCTGTGAATCGTGGACATCATCTTTCTTCCCGAATCAAACGGAGCTTCGGCAACACGGGGTTGTTTAAGCATAATTGCTTTTTTGTCAATACCGTTGTCGAATGCAAACTTTTGCAAAGCCGCTTCGGTGGGTTCGCCCGTAACGTTTCCGTCGTTATCAACTTCGGCATCGTTACATAGCGCGTTACAGGTGCAAAGAAGTTCTAAATTGCCGGTAAAGTGTTCAACAACCGTCATCTTATTTTGCGTTAACGTTCCGGTTTTGTCGCTGCAAATAACCTGTGTACAGCCAAGCGTTTCAACGGCAGTAAGTTTGCGGATAATAGCGTTTTGCGCCGCCATTTTGGAAACGCCTATTGATAAAACAATGGTAACAACTGCGCTTAAACCTTCGGGTATTGCCGCAACGGCAAGCGAAACCGAAACCATAAAGGTGTCGAGGAAAACGCTTCCGTTTATAGCGTCGGCGGTAATGAGATTAACCGCGAAAACAACGGCACATATACCCAAAACCGCAACGGTAAGAATTTTGGAAAGTTGAGCAAGTTTAATCTGCAAAGGAGTTTTTTCTTCACTCGCATCGGTAATCGCTTTTGCGATTTTACCCATTTCGGTATCCATGCCCGTAGCGGTGACGATAGCCTTGCCTCTGCCGTAAACGATGGTCGTACCTGCGTAAATCATGTTACTTCTGTCGCCAAGCGGAACTTCGCCGCTTTCCGAAACAATGGTATCGGCAAACTTGTCGCTCGGTACCGATTCACCCGTAAGCGCGGATTCTTCCGCCTTCAATGACGCCGCTTCGATAAGTCTTGCATCGGCAGGAACTGCATCGCCCGATTCGAGCAAAATAACGTCGCCGACAACAAGTTCTTCGCTTGTAAGTATGCGCAACATACCGTCACGCAAAACCTTACATTTCGCTTTCGTCATCTCTTTAAGCGCATCAATCGCTTTTTCGGCTTTGTTTTCCTGAATAACGCCCAAAGCCGCGTTAAGAACTACAACAAAGAGAATAATAAATACATCTGCCAAGGATTCGCCTTCGATAAGCGCGGTTATAAAACTAACCAACGCCGCAACGAGCAAGACGATAATCATCGGGTCGGCGAATTGAAGTAAAAACTTCTTCCAAAGCGGAACTTTCGGCGGTTCGTCTAACTTGTTAGGACCGTTTTGTGCAAACCTGCCTTCCGCCTCGCGCGATGACAACCCGTCGGCAGTCGAACGCAGATGTTCAAAAACCGACTTCAAATCGTTCAGATAGTGTTTCATGTTTTCCTCCGAATAAAAAATTTGCAAGCACCTTTATGGCACTACCATAAAAGTCTTGCAATAAATGCGAAAAAGTCCGCATATAACGTCGCCCGAGCAAAACTGCTGTGTTGACGAGCGACCGAGCATGCATTAGTGCATGTTGCTACTCCCTTTTATTGACCATATATTACCATAAATATTTTTTAGTGTCAATACGTTTTTTATTCAAATGATTTTAATCGCTTATTTTTCTTGACAAAGAAGTGAGAATATAATATAATTGTGTATTATTGTAATTTTATACGAGGAGGGCTATGAATGGATACCAACCTTCTTGCCGAACTTCTTTACCCGAATATTAAAACGCTCCCCGAAGATATCGAAGCGCGTTACCCGAAGCGTAATCTGCCCGAAGGCGCAAAGGTCACCCGTCTTGCACCGAGCCCGACCGGCTTTTTGCATATTGGTAACCTCTACGGCGCGTTGACCGATGAACGCTTGGCGCACACCTCCGGCGGTGTGTTCTATCTTCGTATTGAAGATACCGACGCGAAACGTACCGTGCCTAACGGTATCGCTATTATTATAGAAACCTTGGCGAAATTGGGTGTCAATTTCGACGAAGGCGCTGTTATCGACGGCGATAAAGGCGATTACGGACCTTACCGCCAAAGCGACCGCGCTGAAATATATCAAACCTATGCAAAGCAACTTATTCGTGAGGGCAAGGCGTATCCTTGCTTCTGCACCGAGCAGGAATTGGAGGCAATCCGTACCAAACAAGAAGAAAATAAGTTGACAACAGGTTATTACGGCGAATTTGCAATCTGGCGCGATGCTCCGATGGACAAGATTCAAGAAAAACTGAACGAGGGTGTTCCTTTTGTTCTCCGTTTCCGTTCCGAGGGCAGTGTCAATAATAAATTCAAGTTCAACGACCAAATCAAAGGCGATATCGACGTCACCGAAAACGATATCGACCACGTTATTTTAAAGAGCGACGGTATTCCTACCTATCACTTCGCTCACGCCGTTGACGATCATTTAATGGGCACAACCCACGTTGTCCGCGACGAAAGTTGGTTGTCTACCTTGCCGTTCCATATCCAACTTTTCAAGGCGCTCGGTTTTAAAATGCCTAAATACTGCCACACCGCACAGGCGCTTAAATTGGATAACGGCAACAAACGTAAGATTTCAAAGCGTAAAGACCCCGAATTCGGTCTTGCATATTACCACGCGCAAGGTTATCCCGTTTCCGCGGTGCGTGAATATCTTTTGACAATGCTCAACTCCAACTTCGAAGAATGGCGTCTTGCAAACCCCGATTTGCCTCTCGAAGACTTTAAGTTCACCACCAAGAAAATGAGCGTATCGGGCTTCTTGTTCGACCTTGATAAGTTGAACGATATTTCTAAAAACGTCATCTCGCGCATGACCGCCGACGAGGTTTACGATTTCACTCTCGCTTGGGCGAAGGAAAACGACGAACCCTTTGCAAAACTTCTCGAATCCAACCGCGAATATGCCGTGAGAATACTCTCAATCGGCAGAGGCGGAAAGAAACCGCGTAAAGATATCGCGCTTTGGAGCGAGGTTAAGAATTATGTTTCGTTCTTCTATGATGAACTGTTTGAAAGAATCGATTCTATCCCCGAAAACTTCGATAAAAACGATGTTTATGCCGTTTTGGAATCGTTTAAGAACAGTTACGATGAAAACGCCGAACAAAGCGAATGGTTAAACAATATCAAGGTAATCGCCGAAAATAACGGCTTCTGCCCCGATATGAAGCAATACAAGGCAGATCCCGATGCTTTCAAGGGCTCGGTTGCCGATGTGAGTATGTTCCTCCGTATTGCCGTTACGGGCAGAATGAACTCCCCCGATTTGTATGAAGTTATGCAAATCTTGGGCAGGGAAAAGGTAATCGGCAGAGTTTTTGATTTTAAGGAGTAAATAATGGAATCAAGCAATTTCATATTTGATATAATCGATAAGGATTTGGAAGCAAATCCCGAGTTAAAGGTTCATACACGTTTTCCCCCCGAACCTAACGGATATCTGCATATCGGGCACTGTAAAGCGATGGTTATCGACTTTACGAGCGCTCTCCGTTACGGCGGAAAATGCAATCTCCGTATGGACGATACCAACCCCGCAAAAGAAGATACCGAGTTTGTCGAAGCAATAAAAGAGGATATCCATTGGCTCGGCTTCGATTGGGAGGATAGATTCTTCTACGGTTCCGACTATTTTGAAGAAACCTATAAATTGGCTGAACAACTTATTCTAAACGGCGACGCGTATGTTTGCGAATTAACCCCTGCCGAGTTCAGCGAATACAGAGGCGACTTGCAAAGACCTGCCGTTTCGCCCTACCGCGACAGACCGATTGAGGAAAACTTGGACTTGTTCCGCAGAATGCGTGCAGGCGAATTCCCCGAAGGAAAATACACCCTCCGCGCGAAGATTGATTTGGCAAGCGGTAACTTCAATATGCGCGACCCCGTGCTTTATCGTATCAGATACATCGACCACCACCGTCAAGGCACAAAATGGTGCATCTTCCCGATGTACGACTTCGCTCACCCGATTCAAGACGCGCTTGAAGGCATAACCCACTCGCTCTGTTCGCTCGAATACGAAGACCACAGACCGCTTTATAACTGGGTTATCGAACATTGTGACGTTCCTTCCACCCCTCGCCAAATCGAGTTTGCACGTCTTAATATCACCAATACCGTAATGAGCAAACGTTTCCTCCGTTCGCTCGTTGAAGATAAACTTGTTGACGGTTGGGACGACCCCCGTATGCCCACTCTTTGCGGACTCCGCCGCCGCGGTTATCCTGCCGAAGCGATCCTCGATTTTATCGACCGTGTAGGTGTCGCAAAGAATAACAGCTTGGTTGATATCGCGCTTTTGGAACACTGTGTCCGCGAAAATCTTAATAAAACCGCGCTCCGCCGTGTTGCAGTATTTGACCCCGTGAAAGTTACGGTTACCAACTATCCCGAAGATAAGGTTGAATATTTCGACCTTCCCAATAACCCCAACGAAGAAAACGCAGGTACAAGAAAACTTCCTTTCACTCGTGAACTCTATGTTGAACGCGAAGACGTTTCTATCGATCCGCCTCCCAAGTATTTCCGTATGAAGTTGGGCGGTGAAGTAAGACTTATGGGTTCCTATATCGTTCGTGTTGACGAAATCTTGACCGATGATAACGGCAACGTGACCGAGGTTAAGTGTACTGCCGATATCGAAACCGGTAACGGAATGCCTGCCGACGGCAGAAAGATAAAAGGTACAATCCATTGGCTCTCCGCAAGCGAATGTGCCGAAACCGACGTTGTTCAATACGATAAATTGTTCACCGAAGCCGATATGAACGCTGTCGAATCTGCTAAATACGGCGAATATCTTAACCCCGAATCCAAGAAATTGATTAAAGGCGTTAAGATTGAAAAAGCGCTTCTCGATGCGAATGCAGGTGATAAGTTCCAATTTGTCCGCAAAGGTTACTTCTGCCGCGACAGTAAGGACACTTCCGTGTTTAACAGCATTGTCGAACTCAAAGACAGCAAGAAGTTCTAATAACAAATTCTAATAAAAAAGAAAAGCAAGATTCGGATTTTTCCGTTTCTTGCTTTTTTCTTACTCGTTTTTTCTTAATTGCTTGTTTCTGAAACAACCAATTCTATTTCTTGTAAAACGATACTGCCGTCTTTTCCGCTTGTGTTGACCGAATAAACGTATGTGTTTCCGTCATCGTCGCTAAACGAGATCGCCATTTGAGGAATAGTGCCGACAATCAAGGTCGAAGCAACCAAATGCTTGTCGGGAGAGAGTTTTTCGAGAGTATATACCACTTCGTCTTTTACAAAACTCGGTGTGTCATCATAAAGACGGATTTTAAATAACTCGACGTTGTTGACGGTGTGGTTGGTTTTGTAATGTACAGGCACGTAATCTTGATTAGTTGACACGAAAGAGTGATAATCTTTTGTGCCTGTTAAAAATTCTTCGCTCGGTATTTCTGCGGTGAACTTGATTTCGATTTTTTCGGTGCTCGAAGTTTCGGAAACGTCAATGCTCGATTCTTCGCTCTCCTCGACCTTTTCAAAAACAATATCATATTTGTTCGTGCAGGAGCAGAGCGTGGTAAAAATCAAAATCAAAGATATCAGTAAAACAAATCTTTTCATAATATCCTCCAAAAAATCATTTCGTTAAATCAAAGGTTTTAAAAACATGGCGCTTGACAAAAAGATAATCAAGCGATGTTACCGTTTCGTCGCTGTTTACGTCCATAGATAAATACTGCCGTTGGAGAGGGGAATAGGTGTTCAAACAGGTTCGCTTGACAAGCAAATAATCTGCGGAATCTATAACGTTGTCGGAATTTG
>JAGBUH010000049.1 GCA_017630915.1 Clostridia bacterium | reverse complement strand
TGTTCGTCATTTCTTTATTACGGAAAAGCGTGCAATCACAAACACGCTTTTCGAAATATCCGGAAAAGCGGATTTGCGCTATACGTTCGCCGATGCGATTAAATCGTCAAGCGGAATTGTTGCGCGAAATGAAAATTTCTATAATATGTATTTGCAGGATGCAAAATTACCGGTATACGCTCAAAAGCCGATGTCAATTTATCAGTTTTCCGGGCAACCGTTCACACTTGGCGCAGGTACGATTATTTTAATGACGGCAGGGGGTTTGTAAAATGGCATATTATGCAATTAAAAATACTGCGGGCGTTGGCGCAATACCGATTTTTGAAACGCCAAACAATCAAATAGACGCAACCGCGCCGGTTGTAATACGATACGAGGGTTCGCCTTCTTCCTCGCAACCGGTTTATATTTTGAATGATTCAATAGCGCGCCCAAACGTGAGTTATTATAAACTCGGTAACGCTTACTATTTGCATTACTTCCGTGATTCCGCTATGTCAAGTCTTTCGCAGGATGGTCTTTTCAGCGGCGGCGATAATGCGATTTTATGCGCGGTCAGACATAAAGACGAAACGCACGATGATTTATATTTTTATGCTTACTATGGTGATGTAGACACTTTTGTTACAAGATATAATGATGGTTTAGGTATAAACGGTTTGCTATTTCAAGGTTCGTTTTCTTCTTATGCTTCAAACATTGAAGAAATCCGCGAATGGGATGAATCACCCGAAACCGACGGTGATAATACCGAAGATGTCGAAGGCGGTGCAAATGCAGACACGGATCCTTTTGATTTTACACAAAGTCAATCCGTGTGGCCCGATCCGGACGCAGATTTTATTTCACCGTATGCAACCGATGGTCAGGGTAACCCGATACCGGGGTTATATACGCCGTATGAATTGACGCCTACGCAGCTGCAGGCACTCGGTGCGGTTTTGTATGATTCGGATATGTTTGATACGCTTGTTCAGAAATTAAACGGTTCAAGCAATCCGATTTCGGGAATTCTGCGTTGTATCCAGATTCCCGTTGTGACAAATCTCGGTTCCGGTTCCTTTAATATAGCCGTATTCGGTGAAGAACTGCATTCGGAAAATCACGCAAACCCGACCGGCGCGCATCTTCGCGGAAGGTGGGTAACAAAAAACGGCGGTTCCGTAACACTCAAAGAAGTATGGGGAACTGCCCGCGATTACACCGATACGCAAGTTTCGATTTATCTACCGTTTGTTGGCGTGCGTCAGCTCGATCCGCAATTATGCGTAGGGAAAACGCTCGAACTTCGGTGCTACATTGACGCTTACACCGGTGATGTTCTCTGGTTACTGCGTTCGTCAAACGCCGGAATCGGTGGAAAGTTTTTCGAATCCGGCGGTTTTATCGGGCGTTGGTCTGGTAACTGTGCAACCGAAATTCCTATCGGGCGCATTGATAATACAAGAGCATTAGCAACTTTAATCGGCGGGCTTTCGGGTGTTGTTATGGCACCATTAACCGGCGGGGCTTCTCTCGGTGCAACCGGTGCAAGCATTGCGGGAATGCTTACCGGCGGCGCGCAATCTATGGGCGTTGTATCCGGTAACGTGACCGGTCATCTTGGAACCGCTGACGTGCTTTATCCGTATCTGATCGTGCAGCGTTCGGTTCCGGATTACCCGAAATCATGGCGGGCGAAAATCGGCGCAACCAAAAACGATACATACCAGGCGAACGCGCTAACCGGTTACACTTTATTCTCGCAAATCTTCCTTGAAAATATGGAAGGGGCAAGCGGTGAAGAAATTGAAGCTTTAAAGAACGAACTTTGTTCCGAAGGTATAATATTATAAGGAAAGGGGTAAAAACGATGAACGAATTCTTGCAGGCAATTTCAACGGTTGGATTTCCTATTGTAGCATTTGCGATTTGTGCATGGTTTTTGAAATATGTATATGATAAATCGCTTTCCATGTATGACAAATCGCTTGAAAAGCTCGGCGTTCTTGCCGAAGCAATCAACCACAATACCGAAGTTTTGGCGCGGTTGGTAGAAAGGAACGAAAACGATGACGAATAAAGAACTGGTAAAAAACGCGATTGAATACTTGAATCAAAGCACTTGTTATTTAAAAGGTTTCTGGTGCCA
>JAGBUH010000048.1 GCA_017630915.1 Clostridia bacterium | reverse complement strand
TGTTCGTCATTTCTTTATTACGGAAAAGCGTGCAATCACAAACACGCTTTTCGAAATATCCGGAAAAGCGGATTTGCGCTATACGTTCGCCGATGCGATTAAATCGTCAAGCGGAATTGTTGCGCGAAATGAAAATTTCTACAATATGTATTTGCAGGATGCAAAATTACCGGTATACGCTCAAAAGCCGATGTCAATTTATCAGTTTTCCGGGCAACCGTTCACACTTGGAGCAGGTACGATTATTTTAATGACGGCAGGGGGTTTATAAAATGGCATATTATGCAATTAAAAATACTGCGGGCGTTGGCGCAATACCGATTTTTGAAACGTCAAACGGTCAGATTGACGCAACTGCGCCAATGGTAATACAATACGAGGGTTCGCCTACTTTATCCCAACCGGTTTACATTTTGAATGATTCCATTGCACGCCCAAACGTAAGCTATTATAAATCCGGTAACACTTATTATTTGAGTTACTACCGCGATCCGGCAATGTCAAGTCTTTCACCGAGCGGGTTGTTAAGCGGCGGCAATAACGCTATTTTATGTGCGGTTCACTATAAAGACGATACGCACGACGAATTGACATTTTATGCTTACGCCGGTGATGTTAATACATTTGTTACGCGTTATAATAACGGGTTGGGTATGGATGGTTTATTATATGACGGTCCATATTCTTCTTATGCTTCAAATATTGAAGAAATCCGCGAATGGGATGAATCACCCGAAACCGACGGTGATAATACCGAAGATGTCGAAGGCGGTGCAAATGCGGACACGGATCCTTTTGATTTTACACAAAGTCAATCCGTTTGGCCCGATCCGGATTTAGATTTTATTTCGCCGTATGCAACCGATGGCCAGGGCAACCCGATACCGGGGTTATATACACCCTACGAATTGATACCGTCGCAGCTGCAGGCACTCGGTGCGGTTTTGTATGATTCGGATATGTTTGACACGCTCGTTCAGAAATTGAACGGTTCAAGCAATCCGATTTCGGGAATTCTGCGTTGTATCCAGATTCCCGTTGTGACAAATCTCGGTGAAGGTTCTTACAACATTTGCGTTTTCGGTGAAAAGCTGCATTCAGAAAATTACCCCGATCCGACCGGGGCGCATCTTCGCGGAAGGTGGGTAACAAAAGAAGGTGGTTCCGTAACACTCAAAGAAGTATGGGGAACGGCCCGCGATTATACCGATACACAAGTTTCGATTTATCTTCCGTTTGTTGGCGTTCGTCAGCTCGACCCGCAATTATGCGTCGGAAAAACTCTTTCTTTGCGTTGTTACATAGACGCATACACCGGTGATGTTCTCTGGTTGTTGCGCTCGTCAAACGCCGGTATCGGCGGCAAGTTTTACGAATCCGGCGGTTTTATCGGGCGGTGGTCTGGAAACTGTGCAACTGAAATTCCTATCGGGCGCATTGATAATACAAGGGCATTAGCAACTTTAATCGGCGGGTTGTCGGGTGTTGTAATGGCACCGTTTACCGGTGGTGCTTCTCTCGGCGCGACCGGTGCAAGTATTGCGGGAATGCTTACCGGCGGCGCGCAATCAATGGGCGTTGTATCCGGTAACGTGACCGGTCATCTTGGAACCGCTGACGTGCTTTATCCGTATCTGATCGTGCAGCGTTCGGTTCCGGATTACCCAAAATCATGGCGGGCGAAAATCGGCGCAACCAAAAACGATACATACCAGGCAAACGAGCTTTCCGGTTATACTCTATTCTCGCAGATCTTCCTTGAAAATATGGAAGGCGCAAGCGGCGAGGAAATCGAAGCGTTAAAAAATGAACTTTGTACGGAAGGTATCATATTATAGAAGGGGGGAAAAAACAATGAATGAATTCTTGCAGGCAATTTCAACGGTTGGATTTCCTATTGTAGCTTTCGCGATTTGTGCATGGTTTTTGAAATATGTATATGATAAGTCACTTTCAATGTATGATAAATCGCTTGAAAAGCTCGGCGTTTTAGCCGAAGCAATCAACCACAATACCGAAGTTTTGGCGCGGTTGGTAGAAAGGAACGAAAACGATGACGAATAAAGAACTGGTAAAAAACGCGATTGAATACTTGAATCAAAGCACTTGTTATTTAAAAGGTTTCTGGTGCCA
>JAGBUH010000047.1 GCA_017630915.1 Clostridia bacterium | reverse complement strand
GCTTCCTTATGTGCGACCCGAGAATCGTTGAGAATCCGAAACCTATTAAAATCATCACCTACCGTGAACTTCGCGAACTTTCATACATGGGCGCGTCGGTGCTTCACGAGGACAGCATTTTCCCCGTTAAGCTTGCAAGTATTCCGATAAATATACGCAACACCAACCGTCCCGAAGACGAGGGTACTCTTATCGTTACCTCCACCGCAGGATACAAGAGTGACGATATCATCACGGGTATCGCAGGTAAAAAAGGATTTTCGGTTATCCGTATCGAAAAGGATATGATGAACCAAGAACCCGGTTTCGGTATGCGTGTACTTAAAGTGTTTGCAGACCTCAACGTCAACTTCGAGCACTTGCCGTCGGGCATCGACACGATGTGTGTTGTTATCAACTCCGCAGATATCGAGGGCAGAGAATACGAAATTGCTTCTTCGATTCAAAAGGCGGTCAACCCCGACCACATTCACATCGACAAGTCGATGGCGCTTATTGCTGTCGTTGGTAGAAACATGGCAGGTACTCCCGGTACTGCGGCGCGCGTATTTGACGCACTCGCGAAGAAGGGTATTAACATTCGTATGATCGACCAGCGCAGTAGCGAACTTAACATCATCGTCGGTGTTGATGAAAGCGAGTTCACCCGTGCAATCAAGTCTATTTACAAGGAATTTTATAACTGATAATGGGTTATACAACCGTTCGTAAACAATCTGAATTTACAATCGTCGAAAAGAAAAGCGAATTTATCGGCGTTTGTGCGCCTGTCACGACCGAAGCGGAGGCGATTGCTTTCGTCAACTCGGTCAAGAAAAAACATTCTGCCGCAAGGCATAACGTCTATGCTTACGTGCTCCGCGAGGGCAACGCACAACGTTTTTCCGACGACGGTGAACCGCACGGCACGGCAGGTATGCCTGTGCTCGATTCGATTCGCAAGGCGGGAATCACCGATGCGGCGGTGGTTGTTACGCGCTATTTTGGCGGAATCCTTTTGGGTACGGGCGGATTGGTTCGCGCCTATACCGCGGCGGCATCGGGTGCGGTTAAGGAAGCGGGTATTGCCGAGGTGGGCGATTTTTCGGTCATCGAGGTTAAGGCAAACTATTCCGATTATCAAAAGATTATGCCGATTGTGTCTATCTTCGGCGCAAAGACCGATGACAGCGATTTCGGAATGGAAGTCGTGATGACGTTGTCGGTGAAACTCGAAGATTCCGACAAATTCATGTCCGAGCTTGTCGAAACGACAAACGGACGCGTGATTGCGAAAAAAGTGGGACAAAAATCCGACTTTATTTAGAAATTGACGGAACAATAAAAAAACAGACGTATAATTGATAAAGACTGCCGATTGTAAAATAGGTGGTCTTTTGTTATAATTTTCCCAAGGGGAAAAAAGCAGAAAGGAGAAAATATATGAAAATAATGCTTGACGCAGGACATTACGGTTATGCTAATCAAAGTCCCGTAGTGCCCGAATATTATGAATCGCGCAGAATGTGGGTTCTTTGCGAGTATCTTGCCGAGGAGTTAGCGGTTTACGGTTTTGAGGTTTTTAAAACCCGTGACGATATTGATGTTGACAGGGCCATTGTTGCGCGTGGCGAGATGGCAAAGGGTTGCGATTTGTTTTTGTCGATTCACTCGAACGCTGTCGGCAATTACGGCAACGAGAAAATCGACCGTGTTGACGTTTATGCCGCTTATGATAATTTGAACAATTCGCACGAATTGGCAAAACTTTTGGCGGTTGCGATTGCTGATTGTATGGGTGTTTCGGGCGGTGCGGTACAAACGCGCAAGAGCGAAAACGGCGATTGGGAATATTACGGTGTGCTTCGCGGTGCGAGAAGTGTGGGTTGTCCTTTGTTCTACATTCTTGAACATTCATTCCACACTAACACCTACGCGACGAAATGGCT
>JAGBUH010000046.1 GCA_017630915.1 Clostridia bacterium | reverse complement strand
CTTCGGTTTTTTCGAGAACTTTAAGGTTAGAAGATATCAAATATGAGTCGCCCGCAAGTTCGGAAATGAAATAGGGTTTATATTCGGTTACGTTAATTTCGACGGTTGACGGAAGGTCGCGCTTTATTTCAACCGCACCGACATACGGGAGCGATTCTTTTATTTTTTCTTCGATAACAGAAGCTTCAAACGAGAAAATATTATCACCTTCCGCTATCGTAACATATTCCATTATTTGTTCGGTTTCATATCTTTCAAGACCGTTTACGTTTATCGTCTTTACATTCAAAAACACAGCAACGCAAACAGCCAAAAAAACGAGCGAAATGCATACCAAAAGGAACGCATAGAAAACTTTGCGTTTAGTGCGTTTACTTTCGTGACGGCGTTGTGCGTCGTAAATCGCCATATTCTTTCTGACGAACTTTTGTTGTCCCATGCATTTCACTCCTTTCGAATTTATACCTTGATTATTTTAACATCGCAAGTGCTTCATCAGCAATACGTTCAACCGAATCGGGCATTGCAAAGCTTTTAACGCTTTCTTCCATACGGCGGCGTTTATTGGGGTTAGAGAGCAATTCGGAAACGGTTTTTGCAAGTTGGTCACCGTCAACTTCGCTTTCTCTATAAACAACTGCCGCGCCTGCATCGGCAATTAAGCGTGCGTTTTTATATTGATGGTCTTCGGTGACGTACGGGCTTGGGATAAGCACGGCGGCACGGCCGCGAATCGCCAATTCCGACAATGTCATCGCACCTGCACGGCATATAATAACGTCTGCTGCCGCTTGATGCACCGGCATATCGTATATGTATTCGCTAATCGAAAGATTTTTTTGTTTATCTAAACCTTTTTCCTTAGCGATTTCTGTAAACTTGTCGAGTCCTACCCTGCCGATAGCATGTGTATGGCGGATATTTTGCGGTACGGAAAGTTTTTCCATAAGGTCAAAAGAAAGTTCGTTAACCTTATCTGCGCCCATACTTCCGCCGTACGAAAGTATATAGGGTTCGGTTTCCGAAAGTCCCAACTTGGCACGTGCCTCGGAACGCGACATTCCGTCAACAATGACGGGGTTGCCGGTAAGTATCAATTTAGATCTGTATGCTTCTTCGAAAAACTTTTCGCTTCCTGCAAAAGAAATACAAACCTTATTTACATACTTCGAAAGCATTTTTGTTGTCACACCGGGAAATGCGTTTTGTTCATGTATAAGAGTGGGTATTCCCAATTTTGCCGCAGCTTTAACCGTCGGCCACGACACGTATCCGCCGGTACCGATTACAAGGTCGGGCGAAAACTTTTTAATAATCTTCTTAGCTTCATATACAGACGTAACTGCATTCCATGCGGCTTTTACGTTTTTAAGTGTTAATTTACGTGAGAAACCAGAAACCTCAACAAAATCAATCGGATAGCCGTGTTTAGGCACAAGAGTGCTTTCAATACCGCGTTTTGTTCCGATGAACATTATTTCGGTATCGGGAAAACGTCTTTTTATTGTTTCGGCTATATTAAGTGCGGGATTAACGTGGCCGCTTGTGCCGCCTCCGCAGAAAATAATTTTCATAAAATTCAACCTTTCGGATTAGCCCTGTTCGACAAACGAATAACGGGAAATAGAAAGTACGATTCCCATTTCGGCAAGAAGTATTATAAGCGAGGTTCCGCCGTAACTAAAAAACGGCAAACTAATACCTGTACTCGGGAAAGTATTCGTAACAACCGCGAGATTCAAAAGCACCTGAATTATTACCTGTGCGGTAATACCCATTGACAAGAGCGAGCTAAATCTGTTGGGTGCGTTTTGCGATACGTGATATCCGCGATACGCAAGTACAGCAAAGAGGCTTATTACGCATACAACCCCGAAGAATCCAAGTTCTTCGCAAAGTATTGCAAAAATATAGTCATTTTGAGGTTCAGGAAGATAACCGTGTTTTTGGTTACTTTGACCCAAGCCAAGTCCCCAAAATCCGCCTGAGCTTATCGCGAAAAGCGATTGTGCAGGTTGCCAACCCTTACCGCCCGATTCAACAGACATATAGTCAAAGGGGTTTTCCCACACCTTCAAACGCGTCAATGCGTGGGGAACTAATTTTTCGAGTATTCCTCGACCTATTGTAAGAACGAATGCGCCGAGCGTCACGCCGCTACCCAAAACGACGCCGAAATAGACGCCCTTTAAGCCCGAAAGCCAAAGCATTACGACCATCAGCAAGCAGATAATAATTGTTGCGGAAAGGTGGCTTTGAAGCAAAGTGGCAAGTGCCGCAGGAGCGGTAAGAAGAAGAATTGGAATAGCACCTGTTTTGAAATTGCGCATTTCCGACGAGTGATTGCTGATATATGTAGCGCAAGCGAGAACGAGCGCGAATTTAAGAAGTTCTGACGGTTGGAACTGTATACCGAAAATAACAAACCAACGTGTTGCGCCTTTTACGGTTTGACCGAAAAAAGGAACAAGATAATTCAAAACAAGAGCGCCTGCGTAGAAAATATACGCAAAGCTCTTTAAAATACGATAATCGAGCGTTCTGGCGATAACAGCCATAATTATGATACCCGTCAACGCAAAGCCAACCTGTGAGCGTGCAAAGTAATAGGAATCGCCGAACTTGGAGTCAGCATAAGCGTACGAAGACGAGAAAATCATTACCGAGCCGATACAAACAAGCGCGATAATAACGATCAGCAGCGGACGGTCCACTTCACCGATCAGGCGATATATTCTATTAGAATTTACACGAACGTTCTTTTTCTTTTCGGGTTGATTACCGTCGTGTTTTGCGAGATCGGAAGTTTTGGTAGCCATGAATCTTTGCCTTTCTTAATATTCAAGCCCAAAAATGAGTGTAAGTCCAAAAATGAGTGTGAATGATATAATAGGAAATTACCGAAAATACAACTGTTATCGCGGAGAATACAGCAACGATCTTGACTTCGCTCCAACCGCATTTTTCGAAATGGTGGTGAATGGGAGCCATTTTAAAGATACGTTTACCCGTTAATTTAAACGACAAAACCTGAAGAACAACCGAAACACCTTCGATTATCCAGATACAGCTTATCGGAATAAGAACGAATTCCATGCCGTAGTACATAACAAAGCCGACTATGATAGCGCCCAAGAAGAGCGAACCCGTATCACCCATAAAAATCTTTGCGGGGTGAAAATTGACCACCAAAAACGCGAGTAATGCGCCAAGAATCGCCGGCGACAGAAGCGCTAAAGCGGTATGCGGATTAGGCAAACCGAATTTAAAGTATTCTAACGATATTATTGACAACATAGTACAAATGATAAATGCTATGCTACCTGCCAAACCGTCAATACCGTCGGTAAGGTTAGCACAGTTCACAATATATACTATGGCAAGAAGCATTATCACATAATAGAAGATACCGAGTTCAATTGAACCCCACGGAGTCCAAAACGAAGTATCGGCAAGGAAGTAACGCGCACGCACAAACAGATATATACCTGTTGTCAAAAATTGAAGGACAAGTTTTTGGGTGCTGCTTAACCCCTTGTTACGCTTTTTAAACAGCTTTACGTAGTCGTCTATAAAACCTATAATGGCTTGTGAAAGGGCATATCCAAGCAAAAGTAGAACATTAGAAAGTCCGCCAACTTCGCCCTGAAAAAGCACATCTGTCTCTTTAGGAATAAGAATAATACCAACTACAAAGGCAACAAGCATAGCGGTAATGAAAATCAAGCCGCCCAAATTAGGTGTGCCCTCTTTCGCTTTATGCCAAGACGGTCCGATTTCCAAAATCTTTTGACCTAATTTTACTTTGCGCAAAAGCGGAATGAATATTTTAAAAAGTATCACGCCAAGTATAAACGCCACAGCACCGACTATTGCCGCAACTTTATATTCATAAATCATTATGCTCGACCTCCTTTTTATTAGACAATGAGTTCGTTGAGCTTCATGCCGTTACTCGCTTTATAGAGCACGGTATCACCTTCTTTTACAAAGGTTTTAAGGAACGACGATAAATTATCAGCATCTTCTTTTGCGAAGTGATATTTTTCTTTAATTTCGGTATTATCGAAAATGAATTTTGACATCTCGCCGTAGGTTATCAGCACGTCGCAGGATTTATTTACATATTCTGTGACTTTTTTATGTAACGTTTCGCTTTCGTTTCCGAGTTCAAGCATATCGCCCAAAACGGCAATACGTCTTCCCTTTTTAGTGGCAAGAACCGAAAGTGCGGCTTGCATAGATTCGGGCGAGGCATTATAGCAATCAGAAATTACCGTATGTCCGTTATTTTCATAGATATACAGACGTTTACCGTCGCTTTGATATTCGGCAAGTTTATCAGACGCCTTTTTCAAATCAAGCTTCAAGAAATAAGCAACCGCAAGAGCGAACAAGGAGTTAATAACGTAATGTTTGCCTTGAACGTTCAAATTGACGGGATAATCGTTGCCATAAACAGAGGCGACAAACGACATCTTGCCATCGCTTTCTTTAATATCCTTTGCATAGCACGGGCAGGTTTTATCTTCCATTGAAACAAAGCAAACGCGTTCGGGTTTTACATCAAGCGAACGAAGAAGCGGTTCATCACCGTTAAGTATAAACTTAGAAGTCGGTTTAGAATATGCCGCAATCTTCATCTTTTCATCACGGATCGCTTCGCGCGAACCAAGGTTTTCGATATGCGAAAAGCCGATATTTGTTATTACAGATATATCTGGCATGGCGCATCTTGAAATGCGTTCCATTTCGCCGGGCATACTCATACCGAGTTCAACCACAGCGCAATCAGAATCAAGCGGTGTTGCAAGTAACGTTTGCGGAAGTCCAATCTGGCTATTAGAATTGCCGAGCGTTTTATGTACGTTATGCGAAGAAGACAGCGCAACCGCGACCATATCCTTGGTGGTTGTTTTACCGACCGAGCCCGTTATACCGACTATCGAGATATCCGAAAGTTTGGTTTCACGGAAATGCTTTGCAAGGTCTTGCAAGGCTTTTCTGACGTCTTCTACGTAAATACAATCACCTATCAAGGACAAATTCTCTTCCCTGTCGGTCAACGCGCAACAGCCTTTTTTCACCAATTCGGGAACGAATTTATTTCCGTCAACACGTTCACCGCGAAGTGCCAAAAACATTTTGGCGGTATCGGACGTACGGCTGTCGGTGAAAAAGCCTTCAACCGTACGTTTCGGATTGGCAGAGGCAGAAAGTTTACCGTTACTTGCGTTTGCAATATATTCAAGATCGAATTTCATTATTCTATTGCTTCCTCGTACAAGAATTCAAGTTCAATTACGGTACCCGGCAATACATATTCACCAGCCATTACCGATTGAGAGATAACGCGGCAGTTAGTATAATCGCCGTTAAAGATACCCTTTACAGAAACGTTGAGATTACTGTTAACAAGTGTTTTTATTGCAGTTGTGGGCGAATTACCGATAACATTAGGAACTCTTACATCGGCAGTAATTTCTGCACCTTCGGTATAAAGTATAACAACGCCATCGGTAGATACGACAGTACCCTTTGCAGGAAGTTGGCTGACAACCGCATCACCGTCGCCGCGTACAATACACTTTAATCCTGCATCTTCGATAAGTTTTTTAGCGGTGTCAAGCGGTTTGCCTACATATTGAGATACGATCGTTGTGGTTTTGTCCTCGGTATTCGGGGTTATTCCAAGGTGAGGAAGAACCTCGGCAAGCACGTTACCGACAACGGGGGCAGCAACGGCAGAACCGTAATATTGTCCCGATGTAGGTTCATCAACAAGCACGAGAATTGCAATCTTTGGGTCTTCCGCAGGTGCAAACGTTACACATGAGGAAACATAGTCGTCACCACGCAAGGTCGAACGTTTTTCCGACGTACCCGTCTTAGAAACAACGTTATAACCCGACACAGATGCATTCTTTGTTGAGTTTATAAGTGTTGATAGAATCTTATTACATGTTTCGTCAGAAATAACCTGACGGTCTATTTCATAATCAAAAGTCTTAACAACGTTACCGTTATTATCGACAAGCGCCTTGACGGCATGAGGGATAACGAGGTTACCGCCGTTTGCAACGGTTGAAACGGCGCGGATATGTTGAAGCGGTGTAACCTGGAAGGTCTGACCGAACGAATAAGTCGCAAGTTCAATAGTTTCGAACTGAACACCTGTTGTCGCGAAGTAAATCGAAGAAACTTCACCGACTATATCACTTCCGGTTGTTTGGGTATATCCAAATTCATCAAAATAGCGTTTAAAAATACTTGTGCCAATAGCATCTCCGATTTGAATAAATGCAGGGTTGCATGAATTAACAAGCGCTTGGCTGAAATTCTGAACACCGTGACCGCCGATATCGTGGCAGTGAATGGTTGTTCCGGCGATATCAATTGCACCACGGCAACTAAACGTACTTGTTTCGGCACTTATTCTGCCTTCTTCAAGGCCGATAGCACTTGTAATTATTTTAAAAGTAGAACCGGGTTCATACGTTTGGGTGGCAACGGTGTTATTCCACATTTCGTACAGAAGTTTACTTCTTTCAGCGGAACGCTCATCTTCCGTACCTTCAAACTCATCATATTTGGTCTGATAAAATTCAGAAAGGTTATTATAATCATTCAAATCGAACGACGGGTAGATGGCCGACGCAAGCAATTCACCGTTATTGACGTCCATTACAATACATTCTACTCTGCCGTTCGGTTTATGTTCTTCATACGCTTGCTTAATATACTTTTCAACAGTATTTTGGACAGTCCAGTCGATAGTTGTAACAACGTTAAGACCGTTTGTTGCGGCAATATAGGTAGAGCCAACGCCCGAATCGAGTTCGTTACCGTATGCATCGGCGGCTTTTACAGATTTGCCGTCGGTACCTGCAAGATATTCGTTGTATGTAAATTCAAGTCCCGAAAGACCTTGATTGTCCGAGCCTGTAAAACCAAGCAAATGCGCGGCAAAACTGCCGTATCTGTAATATCTTTTGGTTGTTTCTTCAAGGTGAATTATTGTTTGATATCCGTTGTCAGCGATAAAGGTGCGAACCGCACTTTCCTCTGTTTCGGTTAGAAATTTCTTTATCATCTGATATTTTGAATTATATCTTTGACCTTTTAATTCGATTTCGTCGCGGTCAACCGAAAGTATACGCGAAAGACCGTCGGACACATTATTTAACAAAGTTTCGCTATCAATAGGTGTTGAGGTTTCTTGGCTATCCTCTGCAAACTGAACGATATCGTAAGGAGAAATAAAGCAGTTATAAACGGTTGCACTTACCGCAAGTTCGGTTGCGGCATCATTTGAATAAATAGCACCGCGTTTTGCAGGGATTGTAACAGAACTGGTGTATTGGTCAAGCGCTGACGTGCGGTAATCGTTAGGGTCGATAAGTTGCAAGTACGCAAAGCGCACGCAGAGCAACACCATAAAGACGAGTATAACAATAAGCGCAACACGTCCGCGAACGACACCTGTCCGTCCGCTTCCCGATGGAATGTTTTTTTGGGTTGCGTCTGCCATAAATAAATACCCCTTTTGATAACACAAACGGGTAAAGAGAATTTTACCTCGTTACCCTTTGTATAAATATATTCCGTAATGAAACTTTAATGACGATTTTATTATATCACACGATCATTAAAATGTATAGAGATTTATCAAATTTAATTCATAAAATCTCTAATAACTTCTCCAAGGCCTGTCAAGAGGAAGCCAAAGCCGCCTTCTTCGCCGTCGTCGTAGGTATGCATTTCGGTTTTATCCGCTTGCTCGGTTGTAATAATATGAATATTGCTTTCGGGAATATTCTTTGTCATGCCCAATTCTTCGGAAGCATATTTTTCTATTTCAGCAAGGTCATATTTATTGCCAAGCGTTACTTCAAGGTCATCTTGCGTTTTTTCCATCGTCGCAAGTTTGTTATTAAGTTCGGTGATTTCAGAACGGTATTTATCAACTTCGGCATAGTTCATCATCATAAATAAAAACATGCTCGTAAGAAGAACAGCAACAAAAACGATTGACCAAGGAAACGGTGCTTTATCCTGCTTCTTTACGGTGACAATACGAGGTGCGCGAACGGCACGGAGATTAGTGTTGCGCTTTTGCGATGCCTTTTTACCTTTTTTTGCGACCGAAGACGACTTTTTAACCGCAACCGCGCGGTCATTCACGTTATTTCGCGTTTTATTCGATGTAGTGATCAAAGCGTTTCCATTTTCCTGCATTTTATTAGCACCTTTCCTTATATTTTCATATCTTTTCGCAGACACGCAATTTTGCGCTATGCGATCTGTTATTCAT
Source organism: Clostridia bacterium (assembly GCA_017630915.1). Classification (GTDB taxonomy): domain Bacteria; phylum Bacillota; class Clostridia; order Oscillospirales; family CAG-382; genus Coliplasma. The sequence goes on along the minus strand of JAGBUH010000046.1, from coordinate 937 downwards.
TTTCAATTCCTCGTCAGAGGGCAAGATTGGTTTTTTTGTTATTATCTTAACTACTTGTTTCTTCCCGCACACGCAGATCGGAAAATCCGACGGGCAGGTGCAGGGGTTTTCGAGTTTTTGGAAGTTTGTTTTCACAAGTCGGTCTTCGAGCGAATGGAAGCTGATTATCGACATTCTTCCACCCGATTTCAAGACCTCCGCGCCCGATTCAATCGCTTTCGGGATACAGTCGAGTTCGCCGTTAACTTCGATTCGTATTGCCTGAAAAACTCTTTTGGCGGGGTGTCCGCCATCGTTACGGAATTTAGCAGGAATTGACGAAGATATCAAATCGGCAAGTTCGAGCGTATTTTCGATAGGCTTTTCGGTTCTCACCGCACATATTTTCGACGCTATCTTTGAAGCAAAACGTTCTTCGCCGTAGTCTTTGAAAATACGGACTAATTCCTGTTCGGAATACCCATTCACAACGTCGTATGCCGTGAGAGGCGCGGTGCGATCCATTCGCATATCAAGCGGTGCATCTTTCATGTAAGAAAAACCGCGTTCGGCAACATCCAACTGATGTGAAGACACGCCGAGGTCCATTATTATGCCGTCAACTTGATATATACCAACGCTTTCGATAGCGTTTTTTAGGTTTTCAAAATTATCTTTAACAGTTATCAACCGTTTATCTTTTATCTTTTCACGTGCATTCTCCAACGCATCGTCGTCGCGGTCGATTCCAACGACCACGCCGTCTTCGCCGAGTTTTGAAAGTATCAGCGACGTATGCCCTGCTCCGCCGAGAGTACAATCCACGTAAACGCCGTTAGGTTTGATGTTTAATGAGTCAACCGTTTCGTGCAGAAGCACGGATATATGTGAAAACTCCATATCACAACCCCAATTCGACAAGTTCGTTGATAATGCTTTCGCTGTCTATATTGTTCTG
>JAGBUH010000045.1 GCA_017630915.1 Clostridia bacterium | reverse complement strand
TTGATGACGGCAATAATCCTTTTGTAGAAAGGAAATGAGATTGGGTATTTCGTTAATTTTAAAAATTGCAGGTATCGGAATAGTCGTAAGTGTCGCCTGTCAGATACTGCAAAAAAGCGGACGTGACGAACAAGCGACCTTTGTTACGGTTGCAGGCGTTGTCATAGTGATGCTGTTGCTTTCAAATGAGATAAGTTCTTTATTTTCTACACTCAGGAGCGTTTTCGGACTGTGAATATAATTACGGTGTGCGGATTTGCGGTTATTACCGCGTGTATTATAGCGGCAATACGTAATCTTCGTCCCGAATTGGCAGGCATATCGGCATCGGTTGCAGGCGTTTTGATAATGGCGTACGCGGTTGAAACGGTAGTGCCGTTGGTTACGTTTGTTAAGGACGTCGCCGCCGAAAGAGGCGTTGAAAGTTATTTCACACTTATGCTGAAAGCACTTGCGATATCTTTTTGTTGCCGTATGTCAGCAGAAATTTGCCGTGATTGCGGAGAAAATACACTTGCTTCGCGTGTTGAACTTGCAGGAAAAGTAGGAATAGTCCTAATAAGCCTTCCTATTGTAAAACAACTTTTCGAGATAGCAAAGGATATGCTGGGATGAAAAAAATATTTGTTGCGGTTTGTGTTTTGGTGTTTTTCAATTTGTTTTCGCAAACAGCACTTGCGTATTCAGATGAAAACGCAGAAAGCATCGCCGAACAAGCCGGGGCAGACGGGATAAAGAGCGAATATCTAAACGAAGAGGAACTTTCGGGCGACAGAAATATAAATGTATTTGAAAAGGCGTTCGATATAGTTGTCGATGCATTTAAAGATAACGGAATAAGTGTGGTAAAATCGTTCGGCGCGGTGCTTGCGGTGATTTTGCTCAACTGCGTTATGTCGGCGATGAAGTTCGGCGGAAGTGAAGTTATCGACACCGCTTGCGGTTATATTTCGGTACTTGCGCTATCGGGTGTTACCTATTCGGTTTTGTACAACCTTTTTGTGTTTGTAATCGCTTCTATGGAGGCATTGACAATCGCCATGAGTTCTCTTTCTTCGATAATGGCGTCGCTTTATGTGTTCGGAGGAACGAGCGCAACGGGCGCGGCGGGGAGTGGGGGATTGACCTTGTTTTTCTCTGTCTTGTCGATTATATGTACCAAAGTTTTATTGCCGTTGTTGCAAATTTCGTTTGCGCTTTGTCTTGTGGGTGCGGTTCCTGCAAGCGTTAATTTAAGTGCCGTTACAAGCTTGGTAAAGAATGCTGCGACAACGCTTATGGCGTTTATATTTACGTTGTTGGGGTTTACGCTTTATCTTCAAACCGCGGTTGCTTCGGCAAGCGACACGTATGTTACAAGGAGTATTAAATTTGCATCTGGTGTGTTCGTGCCGGTCATCGGTAATATGCTCGGCGATGCCGCAAGAACGGTTATTTCTTCGGTTTCAATAGTGAAAGGAACGGTCGGCGCGGCAGGTGTGGTTATCGTATTTTCGGCAGTGTTGCCTTCGATTATTGCGGTGGTACTTAACAAATTATTGCTTTTGGGTTGCGGAATTATCGCAAAATCGCTTGGGTGCGAGCGCGAAAGCACCTTCCTTTACGATTTGTTAGGGGTTACGAATGTGCTTTTGGCGTTGGTGATGGGCGCAGGGGTAATATGTATAATCGCGTTGGCGGTGTTTATAAAATCGGGGGTGACGGTGTGAAGGGATATTTTTATACACTTCTCGTTACGTCGGTTTGCGGTGCGATATTTGCCGTTCTTGCATGGGGCGGATTCGAAAAATATATCAGATATATCGCCTCACTTATTTGCGTGACGCTTATCATATTGCCGTTTCGTGATATCGATGTTTCGGAAATTAAAGA
>JAGBUH010000044.1 GCA_017630915.1 Clostridia bacterium | reverse complement strand
GGTATTTTTAGCATCCTCGGTAACACCTTGGAAGGTCTTGAACATAAGGTTGAATTGACGGATATCGGTGAAGTTGTGCTTGCCGCAGGTGGGGCACTTAATGTTCTTTTCTTCAACAAAATCCTTCATTTCCTGTTGCGAAAAAGCATCGATCGGCTTTTCGAGGGTATATCCGTTTTCGGCGCACCAATCTTCGATAAGTTTGTCCGCGCGGAAACGTTCTTTACATTCGCGGCAGTCCATAAGGGGATCGGAAAATCCGCCCAAGTGGCCCGAAGCAACCCAAGTTTGAGGGTTCATAAGAATCGCAGAATCAAGTCCGACGTTATAGGGATTCTCCTGCACGAACTTTTTCCACCAAGCGCGTTTGATGTTGTTTTTGAGTTCGGCACCGAGAGGGCCGTAGTCCCACGTATTTGCAAGACCGCCGTAAATTTCGCTGCCTGCGAAAATAAAGCCTCTGCCCTTGCAAAGTGCGACAAGTTTATCCATTGTCTTTTCGGTATTTTTCATCTTAATCCTCCGAAACCTAATACTTATTAAAAAATTCATATTATTATACACCATACCGTTAAAAAAATCAAGACAAAAACGACATATAAAATACTTGATTTTTATATGTAATTGGGTGTATTATGATAAGTGCTGAAAATATCGAATATTTTGTCAGACCGTATGGGGTTTCGCGGCGAAAAATTATTTATTATTTAAGATTATTAAAGAGTTGCTGAAATATTACGAGTTGCAGTAATTTTAACCCCTCTCAAAAAATGTTTTTTTATTTTCGGCATACGTTTAAAACAAAGGAAAAAGGTACTGTTTTGAAAAAGATTTTCATTGACAAGATACCCGCTTCGGTGTCGCAATATTTTGCTTACGAAGGCGTTGACGCAGATGACGTATTGATTGCCCTTCGCAGCGACCTGCGCGAAGACGGAAGCAGAGGCGATTGCTTTGTTATGCTTATGCAGGATTCGTTTGCGGTTGCAGAAGGCATAATCGAGTTCACCTCGGCAGGTCGGACTGCGCTTGGCGACGCGACAAGAAGCGAGGAATTTAAGGTTTCTCGGTTCGAAAAGTTTAATCTTTCGGATATTCAGGAACCTATCGCCGAACAGCTTATTTCCACCGGCAGAGTGGTGAGCGATATAAATGGCGAAGCAACATTGCTTTTCAACTTCTCCTCGGCGCACAAACACGGTGCGGCGGTCTTTTGCCGTGCGGTAAACGACCTTAAAAAGAACGGAAGTCTTGATTTTTCCGAATACGCCGATGAGGAATATGAAAAACACGTCTGCCCCAAATGCGGACGGCGTTATCCCGACAACGAGTTGCGAATCTGCCCGAACTGTATGGACAAAGCGCGGCTTGTTAAACGTTTATCGGTGCTGTTCTTCCGCTATAAGCGTTCGATTGCCCTGATTTTGCTTTCGTTCGGACTTATCGCGGCATTGGGAGTCGTTACCCCGTACATCAGCAACGAACGTTTTTACGACGACGTGCTCGGCAACGTCAACTCGACGGCGAAAGACGTTATTTCGATTATTTTGCTTATAATCGGCATTAGAATTTTGTCGCTTTTAGTTAACCTTTTAAGCGGTGCTATAAGTTCGACAGTTGCAGCAAACGTTACATACGACCTCAAAAAGATGATTTTTAATACCATAAGCAACCTGTCGCTCGGATTCTTCACCAACCGTCAGACCGGCGGTTTGATGACTCAGGTAAACAGCGACAGTTTAACGCTTTATTGGTTTTTCTGCGACGGTTTCCCTTATCTCGTTATGAATATTGTCCAACTCGTTGTAATAATGGGCGTTATGCTTTCGCAAAACCTTGTTCTTGCGCTTTACACTTTTGTGACGATTCCGCTTTTCTTTGCAGGATTCAAGTTTATTTTCAACGTGTTTGACAAACTCCACGCGAAAAGTTACTCGAAACGCCGTTCCTTTAACTCGCTCGTTTCCGACGTATTAAATGGAATGAGAGTTGTTAAATCCTTCTCGCGCGAAGACGAAGAATTGCGCCGTTTCAACCAAAAGAACGTCGAAGTGGCGAACACGAGAAACGAAATTCAAACCTTCTCGGCGCGTGTTTTCCCGTTTTTGCACTATCTTCTCCGCATCGGTTCTTACGTTGTTTGGGGCATCGGCGGTTGGCAGGTTATGAACGCGACGGGCGATATGAGTTACGGTAGATTGATGGCGTTTATCGGCTATTTTTCGTTGATTTACGGCCCTATCGAGCAACTTGCAGACGTTTCTAACTGGTGGAGCGAAACGCTTAACGCGATTCAGCGTCTTTTCGAAATCCGCGATGCGATTCCCGATGTGCGTGAATCCGAAAACCCCGTTATTCCCGAAGAATGCAAGGGCGAAGTTGAGTTTAAAAACGTTTCGTTCTCCTACGTCGAAAACCGCAAGGTTATCGAAGACGTGAGTTTCGATATCCCTGCCGGAAGCACCTTGGGCATCGTCGGTCAGACGGGCGCAGGAAAAAGCACGCTCGCGAATCTGTTAACTCGACTTTACGACGTAAAGACGGGCGGTGTTTATATCGACGGCGTTAACATTAAAGACCTTCCCTTTTCATTTCTACGCGAAAATATCGCGATTGTTTCGCAGGAAACCTATCTTTTCAGGGGAAGCATACTCGAAAACATACGTTACGCCTGTCCCGATGCAACGCGCGATGAAGTCATCGCAGCGGCAAAGACCGCATCGGCGCACGATTTTATTGTAAAATACCCCGACGGGTACGACACCGAAATCGGTTTCGGCAAAAAAGAACTGTCGGGCGGTGAAAAGCAAAGAATTTCTATCGCGAGAGCACTGCTTCGCAACCCGAAGATACTTATTCTCGACGAGGCGACTGCGGCGATGGATACCCAAACCGAGCGCAACATTCAAGCCGCGCTCGACCGATTGACGAAAAACCGCACAACCGTTATTATTGCACACCGATTGTCAACGCTTCGCGATGCCGACAAACTAATCGCCATCGAAAACGGACGCGTTGCCGAAAGCGGTACGGCGGCGGAATTGCTTAAAGAAAAGGGAGTTTATTACAAACTCTATAAACTCCAAGCCGAAGCATTAAAGACCGTCGGAATCGCCGAATAAGGAGGTAACAAATGAACGATAATTTTTTAGACCTTGCCGAAGTGATATATCTTACGGCAGATAATTCGCGGTTTTACAAGACCGCAAACGGATTTCCCGCGATGGAGGCGGTTTTGCCAAAAGTGAGCGACGATTTAGAAGCCGAAGTTGACAAAACTCCGATAAAGCAGGATTTCGGCAGAGTGTTTTTCCACCGTTGTTTCCCGTTTGAAACCCCCGACGAATATATCTCGGTGCTAAACAAAGACGGTCGGGAATACGCGATGATTCGTAATCTCAACGATCTTCCCGAAGAATCGCAGGAAATAATCCGCGCCTAACTCGACAGAAAATACTTCTGTCCCGTTATAAAGAAAATCAAATCACTTAAAGAAAAACTTGACTATTCATTCTGGGAAGTCGAAACCGATTTGGGAGATATGGCATTCTCGATGCACGACACCTACTGCAATATCGCGCGTGTCGGTGGCGGAATG
>JAGBUH010000043.1 GCA_017630915.1 Clostridia bacterium | reverse complement strand
GCGGCGCACCCGATGGCAGGCCGCGAGGTTTCGGGCGTTGAAAACAGCACCGACAAAATGTTTATAGGCGCGAACTATATCGTAACGCCGACCGACAAAAATACTCCCGAAGCGATACAGACCTGTATGGAACTCGGCAGATTGCTCGGTTTTTCAAACGTAACCACGCTTTCCCCCGAGGAACACGACGAAATGATAGGTTTTCTTTCGCAACTAACCCACTGTATCGCCGTTACTCTTATGACCTGCAACGATAAAGAGGATATGGAAAAGTTCACGGGCGACTCGTTCCGCGATTTGACGAGAATCGCACGAATCAACGACTTGATGTGGAGCGAACTTTTTGTGGCTAATAAGGATATTTTGCTCGACCAGATGAATTTGTTCATCAAGAAATTCAACGAACTGAAAACAATGCTCGAAAACGAAGACATCGACGGAATGAGAAAAATGATGCGCCACTCGACCGAACGCCGCGCGCTGTTTGATAAGAAATAAAAACAAAACAGGACTCGAACTTTGACTTCGGCTCCTGTTTTTTGTTGTATTTTTTATGCGTTTTATTCTTAAATTGTATTGACAAATAAAGTATATAATCTTAAAATGTTAATTGGCAAAATTTGTATATCTGTATAAATATAAACAGCGAGGTAAAACATGCTTAAAAAACTTGCAAAAAGCATAAAAGGTTATACGGCTCACACCGTACTCTCGCCTATTTTGATAATGGGCGAAGTTATTATGGAGGTTATAATCCCCGTACTTATCGCTTTGCTTATTAACTGTATCGATACTACGGGCGGAAACGCGAGCGAAACGAGCAACAATCCGATTGCCGCTTTTATTCAAAACCTCATCGGCGACCCCGAAAAGTCGGGCGATATGAAATATATCCTCATTATCGGCGGTTTTATTGCCGTTTGCGCGATAATTTCGCTTGTTTTCGGCGCGCTTGCAGGAAGAAGCGCAGCTATCGCTTCGACGGGATTTGCAAGAAATCTCCGCAAGAGAATGTTCGAGCGTATTTCGCACTTTTCTTTTAAGAATATCGATAAATTCTCGTCTTCAAGTCTTGTTACCCGACTAACCACCGATGTAAACCGACTTCAAGAGGCGTTTCACATGATAATCCGTATCGCCGTGAGAAGCCCCTCGATGATGATATTCTCGCTTATTATGGCGTTCAGCATCAATTCGCGTCTTGCGCTTATCTTTTTGGGTGCTGTTCCGATACTTGTTATCGGTATTTCGGTGATTATGAGCATCGCGCACCCGATTTTCAAGCGTATGTTCAAGCGTTATGACGTTTTAAACCGCGTGGTTCAAGAAAATTTGCGCGGAATCCGTGTTGTCAAGGCGTTTGTGCGCGAACAGGAAGAAACCGAAAAATTTAACGAGGTATCGGGCGATATCTATAACGACACCGTAAAGGCAGAAAAAACGATTGCATTTAATATGCCGTTGATGCAGATAACCGTCTATGCCTGTATTTTGCTTATCTGTTGGCTCGGTGCGCAGACGATTGTAAATTACCGTCTTTTCGGCATTGGCGAACAGATGTCAACGGGTGAATTGACGGCGTTGCTTAACTACACGATGCAGATTTTGATGAGTTTGATGATGCTTTCGATGATTTTTATTAACATCGTAATGTCGAGAGCGTCTGCCGAACGTATTTGCGAAGTGCTTGACGAATCGAGCACGATTGCTAACCCCGTTAACCCGATTACCGAAGTGGAAAACGGCGAAATTATTTTCGAAGACGTCGATTTTGCTTATCACGAAGGCAAAAACGTCTTGAAAAAGGTTAATCTTAAAATCAATTCAGGCGAAACTATCGGCATAATCGGCGGTACGGGCAGTTCTAAATCAACGCTTGTTCAACTTATCCCCCGTCTTTATGACGTAACTTCGGGCAAAGTTCTTGTCGGCGGAAAAGATGTTCGCGATTACGATATCCAAACGCTTCGCGATTCGGTTGCGATGGTTTTGCAGAAGAATGTACTTTTCTCCGGCACGATTAAAGACAATCTCCGTTGGGGCAACGAAAATGCCACCGACGAGGAAATGATTGCGGCTTGTAAATCGGCTTGCGCCGACGAATTTATATCCGCCTTCCCCGACGGCTACGATACCTATATCGAGCAGGGCGGTACCAACGTGTCGGGCGGACAAAAGCAGCGTCTTTGTATCGCACGCGCGCTTCTTAAAAACCCGAAAATACTTATTCTCGACGACTCGACAAGCGCGGTTGACACCAAAACCGACGCGATGCTCCGCGAATCTATGGCAGAGAGTATCCCTGGTACGACAAAACTGATTATCGCGCAAAGAATTTCGTCGGTTCAGGAATGTGACAAAATCATCGTCATCGACAACGGCGAAATAAACGGTGTCGGCACACACGACGAATTGTTGCAAACCAACACCATTTACCGCGAAGTTTATGAATCGCAAGTGAAAGGAGATGACAAAGAATGAGCGAAGAACAAAAAAACGAACGTCCGCAAGACCAACCTATCCGTCCTGCAAAAGGCGTTCATATTCCCGGTCAAAAGCTCGACGTTACAACGGTAAAACGCGTTCTTAAATACCTCGTTGCATACAAATGGCGTTTGTTAGTCGTCGTTCTTTGTATCATTTTCAGCGCACTTGCAGGTGTTTACGGTTCGATGTTCTTAAAAGACCTCGTTGACGTGCATATCGCCGACCTTATCAACGGCGGCGGAACGCCCGACTTTTCGGGACTTGCCAAGGCGATTCTTACCCTTGCGGGTGTTTATGTGTTAGGCGCGTTTTCGACATTTGCATACAATCGCATTATGGCGGTTGTTTCGCAATCGGTGCTTAAAGATATAAGAAACACGATGTTTGCCAAGATGCAAACGCTTCCGATTAACTATTTCGATACCCACTCTTTCGGCGACACGATGAGCCGTTATACCAACGACACCGATACGATGAGAATGATGATTTCGATGAGTATTCCTCAAATCTTCTCGTCGCTTTGTACCGTCATTTCGGTGTTTTTCGCGATGATAACCACAAGTATTCCGCTTACCTTGTTCGTTATGCTTGCGGCGTTCCTTACGATGCTTCTTGTTAAGACAATCGGCGGAAAAAGCGGTAATTTCTTTGTAAAACAGCAACGCTCGGTCGGTAAAGTCAACGGCTATATCGAGGAAATGATAAACGGTCAAAAGGTGGTTCAGGTCTTCTGCCGCGAAGAAAAAACCAAGGAAGAATTTAACCGCCTCAACGACGAACTTTGCGAAAACGCGAAAAATGCAAACATTTTTGCGAACATTTTAGGCCCTATTTCAAACAACTTGGGACATTTGCAATATATTCTTGTTGCCACCTTGGGCGGTCTGCTCGTTCTTTTGACTGCCACCGAAAACGTCGGAGGTATTCTCGCGCTTACGGCAGGCGGTTTGATTGCGTTTTTGCAACTTTCGAAGAACTTTACAAACCCGATAAACCAAGTCACACAACAACTCAACTCGATTATTATGGCTCTCGCAGGTGCGAAACGTATTTTCGAGCTTATGGACGAAATTCCCGAACCCGACGAAGGAAAAGTCACCCTCGTTAATGCCGAATACGATAATGACGGCAACCTCGTCGAAGCCGAAAAACGTACAGGCGTTTGGGCGTGGAAGCAACCCAACTCCGACGGAAGTTACACTATGACGCTTCTTCGCGGTGACGTAAGAATGACAAATGTCGATTTCGGCTACGTTCCCGAAAAGACGGTGCTTCACGATGTGACGCTTTATGCCGAACCCGGTCAAAAGGTCGCGTTTGTCGGCTCGACGGGCGCAGGTAAAACCACGATAACCAATCTGATTAACCGATTCTACGATATCTCCAACGGAAGCATAACTTATGACGGAATCAACATCACCGACATAAGAAAATCCGACCTTCGTTATTCGCTCGGTATGGTGCTTCAAGATACCCACTTGTTCACGGGCACGGTTATGGAAAATATCCGTTACGGACGTCTTGACGCGACCGACGAGGAATGTATCGCGGCGGCGAAACTGGCGAATGCCGACGGGTTCATCTCGCTTCTCCCCGACGGATATAATACTCTGCTTTCGGGTGACGGAAGCGGTCTTTCGCAAGGTCAACGTCAGTTGCTCGCGATTGCACGTGCGGCGGTTGCCGACCCTCCCGTTATGATTCTCGACGAAGCGACATCGAGCATCGACACACGTACCGAATCTATCGTTCAAAAAGGTATGGACAGCTTGATGAAAGGCAGAACCGTTTTCGTTATCGCGCATCGTCTTTCCACCGTTCGCAACTCCGACGTAATTATGGTGCTTTCGGCAGGCAGAATTATCGAACGCGGCAACCACGAAAAGCTGATTGCCGAAAAAGGTCAGTATTACCGTCTTTATACGGGTGCTTTTGAGCTTGACTAATTTCAAAAAACGGTTGATTTTTATAAAGATTTGTGATTTAATGTAATTAAATTGAAAGATAAAAAAGGAGAACGTTATGTTCAAAATAGGCACAGTAAACATCGACACTTCCCACGCTCCCTCTTTCGCGGAAATTCTTTTAAAAGGCGACGAAGGTAAATATACCGCTATTTATAACGACGCGTTCCGCACCGACGAAGAAGTTGAAAACTTTATCAAAACCTACTCGCTCGATAAACGTTACGACGATTTGAGCGAAATGGCAAAAGACATCGATATCGCGTTCATTCAAAGCTGTAACTGGGACAACCACGTTAAACAATCTATGCCCTTCATCGAAGCAGGCGTTCCCGTGTTTATCGACAAACCTCTTGCAGGTAACTTGAAAGATATCAAGATTTTCGAAGAACTTGACGCACAAGGTAAGGTTATCCTCGGCACAAGCGCGTTGCGCTATACTTATGAACATGAATCTTTCTTCGCTATTCCCGAGGAAGAACGCGGAAACGTCGTTCACGTAACTGTTATGGTCGGCGTTGACGAATTCAACTATGCTATCCACGCGGTTGAATCGCTTTTGGGCTTCATCGGTGACGTAACCCCTGTTTCCACCCGTTATATCGGCACAAACGTTTCGGGCGACGTTCCTTGCGACAGCTATTACGTTCTTTTCGAAAACGGTGTTTCGGCTTGCTACCACATCTGCAAAAAAGGTTGGCAGCCCTCTACCGCTCTTGTTATGACCAACAAGACCAGTTATGCATATAAGATTGACACCAGCAAGGTTTATGAAGCAATGCTCAAACAGGTTTGCGCTTACATGGCAGGCAAGCCCAACAAGATGGCAAGCGTTAAGCAAATGACCGATGCTATCAAGATTATGCTCGCAGGTAAGAAGAGTATGGTTAACGGCGGCACAGTCGAAGCAATCGCTGACCTCAAAGACGACGACCCCTCTTTCGACGGCGCAGCTTTCGAAGTGTTCTACGCAGAATCCCAAAGAAAGTAAGTAAGTTTTGATGTAACAAAAAAATCTGCTCGAATCATTTCGGGCAGATTTTTTTTGCGTTGTTTAGGTGTATTTTAAAATACTGTTATGTCTGCGGAAATGCGGAACAAATGGCACATTGTAGGGCGGGGGCTCTGCTCCCGCCGTCGCTAACAGTCTGTATTACATCGAATTAAAATGAAAACACAACGAATTGTCACGCTAAGATTACAGACATAACGTCAATTCAACCTCTACGTTTCGGCGGGAGCGATATCCCCTAAAAATCTTTGATTTTCAGGGGACCCCAATAACCCCCCGCCCTACAATAGACATTGATTTTCGCGTTATTTTTATATGTATTACGTTATATTATGCCGTTACGTAACGGACAGTCGAGGACGCCTGTCCCTACAATACATTTAAGGTGTTATATTTGATTAAAAAGTCACGTTAAATTAAACACGTCAAATTAAATATATTATATCCCCGAAAAAACGGAGTTTTTGAGGAAATAAAAGATTTTGGGGATTTTAAGGGGCTTTTTGTAAAAAGCCCCTTAATGTTATAAAAAAGACAAAAAACGTCATGAAAACAAACAAAAACCGATTTGTTGGGTTAATTCCAATCAAATCGGTTTTATTTTGTCTTGAAAATATCGTCGTATGAAACTTTCAGTATTTCTTTAATCAAAATGATTTCGTCGGGGTATAGATGCCGTTGACCGACCTCGATTTTTGCCAACGCACTCCGCGTGATATCGCACCCCATTGTTTGAAGCCGAGCGGAAAGCATTTCTTGTGTGAGGTTGGCGTTTTCTCTTAATGTTCGTATATTTTGCCCGATTCTCTTTTCGATATCCGAATTCATCAGCCGTCACCTTTGCACTTATTTAAGAACAAAACTCTTGACATTATTATACGCACGTGTTATAGTATCTATGCACCTATATAGGTGCAACGAATAAACGAAAGACAAAATACATCGTAAAAATTTTCCCGAAACCTCGTTTTCGTGTATTTATGTGTAGATTTATGTCGAATGTTGACAATAAATCAACTTTCTGTTATCATAACAATAACAAAATCAGGAGGGTAAATCATGAACGAAAAATTTGAACCCGATTTCACCGAAAATTCTTCAGAATCGCAATCCGTGACTCCTCAGATGCCGTTTGAGAAACCCCAAGAAAACGTACTTGCAGGTATTGTCGGCGCGTTTTTGTTTTCTCTTGCAGGCGGTGTCTTGTGGTTTATTCTTTGGCAAGTCGGTTACGTTGCCGCGCTGAGCGGAATCGTCGGCGTTATTTGCGCTATAAAGGGTTATTCTGTTTTTTCAAAACGCGAAACAATAAAAGGCGTTATAATTTCGGTTATAATTTCTATTATAGTTATCGTAATTGCTTGGTACGTTTGCCTTTCCTATGATGTTTTTCTCGCACATAAAGAATGGTTTGCAAACGGCGAAATTGATTTCGAAATAACCTTCTTCGACGCGTTGCGTTCGGCGTATTTCTATTTGGAAGAACCTGAAATCGCTCGTAGTTATTTCGGTTCTCTCGGTTTGGGCGCTCTGTTTTGCGTACTCGGTTGCATCGGCACTGTGAAAAACGCACTTGCCAAAGCAAAATCCGAAAACCAATCGAAATAACGGTTACAACGTAAAAACAGCCGAAGCGGAATACTTCATAAAATACAAAACAAAAACCGATTTGTTGGAACTTCCAACAAATCGGTTTTTTCATATTTAACTGTTCAAAAATCTGCTTAATCTTCTTCTGCGACGGCTCTGTCAAACACGGCGGTGATTTCCGCGGAGGGTGCTTTATCGAGAAGAGTTACGACAACGGCAGCAATCATACCGACAGCGAAGCCGGGGATAAGTTCGTAAATGCCTGTGCTTGCAGAAAGGAAGATATACCAAAGCACGTCGGTGAGCGCACCTGCGATAACGCCTGCGAGCGCACCCTTGTATGTAAATCTGCGCCAGAAGAGCGAAAGGATAACGACGGGACCGAACGCCGAGCCGAAACCTGCCCACGCGTTTTCAACAAGGTTCATAATCGCTTGTGCGCCCTCTGCTTTACTGATTGCGATGAAGTAAGCGATAACGGCAACAACCAAAACGACGCCTCTGCCTACCCAAAGGGTTTCTTTATCCGACGCGTTCTTGCGGAGAATGGGTTTATAAATATCCGACGTGAACGACGAGGAAGCAACGAGCAACTGGCTGTCAGCGGTGGACATCGAAGCGGCGATAATCGCGGACATCAAAATACCTGCGATAAACGAGGGGAACAACAGTCTCGAAAGCTTGATAAATACCATACTTTGCTGACCGTCGGCAAGAAGCTCTGCACCAACCCTTACTCTGCCCATTACTGCGATAACGATAACGGAAAGAAGCGCAAGGACAACCCAAACGATAGCAACGAGCGAGGATTTTTTAACCATCGATGGCTTTTCAATCGACATGAAGCGGACAAGAATGTGAGGCATACCGAAGTAACCCAAGCCCCAAGCAAGACCGCTTGCAATTT
>JAGBUH010000042.1 GCA_017630915.1 Clostridia bacterium | reverse complement strand
TTATCGCTCTTTCCGTAGGTAGCTTTGTTTTTCTTTTCTTATTAGCCCTCTTATATGCGATTTTTTGTTATTTGGTCGGCGGATCCCATGCAACACGGAATTGAATGAAACGTTCGGGTTCAACGATGCGGTCCATAATACCTGCTTGAACGAGGTCGGGACGTTTTTCGATAACGGGAGCGAGGGATTCAAAAACTTCGCCTACCGCTTGAAGAAATTCTTTTTCGCCTGCATTGCGCTTTTCAACTTGCGCATAAAGGTCTTGAAGATATTGGTTGTTGATTTGCATATATATTGCCTCCAAATAAAATTCGCAAATTTCTTAATGAGTAATTATACAACTCTTTTTGCAAGATTTCAAGAGAAATATTGCATATTTACTGTATTTTTTCGAGCGAAATACGTTTTTTTGCAACGTCTACGTCGATAACTCTCACTTTGATGATGTCGCCGACTTTTACAACGTCACTCGCGCGTTTTACAAATTTATTGCTGAGTTTGGAAATATGAACCAAGCCGTCTTGGTGTACGCCGATATCGACAAACGCGCCGAAGTCGGCAACGTTGCGGACGGTACCGACAAATTCCATGCCCGTTTTAAGCGACGAGATATCCATCGCGTCGGTTCTTAAAATTTGGGGAGGAAGTTCGTCACGCGGGTCGCGACCGGGTTTTTCGAGTTCCGAAATAATGTCGTTAAGAGTCGGAACACCGATTCCCAATTCGTTTGCCACGTTGTTGCTTCCGCGTTCTTCAAGACGAGCGCGAAGTTCGCCCAACTTGCGTTCGCGAACGTCGTCTTTGTTATATCCGAGAAGTTTCAAAAGCGAATATGCCGCTTCGTAACTTTCGGGGTGGACAGAAGTGTTATCAAGCACTTCCGCGCTTTCGGGAACACGCAAGAAACCGACACATTGTTTATACGCCTTTTCGCCGATACCCTTTACTTTCAAGAGTTCCGAACGGGTTTTGAAACGCGAAACGGTCGTGCGGTATTCATATATACTTTTAGCGATTTTCGAGTTGATACCCGCGATATGCGAGAGCAAACTAACCGACGCGGTGTTAAGGTCTGCGCCAACTCCCGAAACGCAAGATTCGACAACGCCCGAAAGCGAATTGTCAAGCGCTTTTTGTTCCATATCGTGCTGATACTGACCGACGCCGATTGCCTTCGGGTCGATTTTTACGAGTTCGGCAAGTGGGTCTTGCAAACGGCGCGCAATCGAAACCGCGCTTCTTAACGACACGTCGAATTGAGGAAATTCTTCGCTCGCCAATTTCGATGCAGAATACACCGACGCGCCTGCCTCGTTGGTCATAATGTAACTAACGTCGCGGTCGAGTTCTTTTATCATATCGGCAACAAAAATTTCGCTTTCTTTCGATGCCGTACCGTTACCGATAGAGATAATGTCAACCTTATGTTTATTGATAAGCGTTTTTAACTTCGCTTTTGCTTCTTCGGTCTTGTTTTGAGGGGGTGTGGGATAAACAACCGTCGTGTCGAGCACGTCGCCGACGTCGTTTACGATTGCGATTTTGCAACCGGTTCTGTATGCAGGGTCAAATCCCATAACCACCTTGCCTCTGACGGGAGGAAGCATAAGCAGGTTTTTGAGGTTTTCGCCGAAAACGCGAATCGCCTGTTCCTGCGCGTTATCGGTTATAAGGTTACGCATTTCGGTTTGTACCGAGGGCGCGATAAGGCGTTCATAAGCATCGTCAGCCGCTTCGCGAACGTAATCGGTCGAGGAACATTCACGCGAAACAAGAATCTCGCTTCTCAAATAATCGAAAACCTTTTCCTTGTCGACATCAACCTTTACCGAAAGGATACCCTCCTTTTCGCCTCTGTCAACCGCAAGGACACGGTGCGAGGGCATCTTGGAAAGCAGTTCGTTATAGTCGTAATAAAGACGGTAAACGCTGTCTTCTTCGGTCTTCGCCTTGGAAACGAGCGAACCCGTGCGGTAGGTAAATTCGCGAATCCATTTACGGTATTCGGCGTTGTCGGAAACGCGTTCGACAATAATATCTTTTGCGCCGTTTAATGCATCTTCGGCGGTGTTGATCTTCTTTTCGGGATTGAGATAATTTTCGGCTTCTGCGACGATATCGACGTCTTTTCTCTGTTCAAGCATCAATTCGGCAAGAGGGGTAAGCCCTGCTTCCGCCGCGATACTCGCTCTTGTACGGCGTTTCGGACGGTAAGGACGATAAATGTCCTCCAATTCCGAAAGGGTTTGCGCGTTTTCGATAGAAGAAGCAAGTTCGTCAGTCATCTTGCCTTGCTCGTCGATAAGACGGAAAACATCGGCGCGTCTTGCATCAAGCGCGCGGTAAAATTCCAACTTTTCGCCGAGTTCGCGCAATTTTTCATCGTCAAGCGAACCCGTCGCTTCTTTACGGTAACGGGCGATAAAGGGAATGGTGTTGCCCTCGTCAATGAGGTTAACCGCCGCTTCAACCTGCGTCGCTCTGATTTTAAGTTCTTCTGCAATTCTTGCTATTATATCCATTGTCTTTTCCTTCCAAAAAATGCTATTCTAATTTTACCACAAAATCCCGTATTTGTAAAGAAAAAGAGCCGAAAAAACGGCTCTTATCTCATAAATTTTTAGTTGTCTTTTTCGACAGACAAAACCGTTAAAACTTCGTCGTTCACCGAGAATTTAATCTCGAATCCGCCGTATTCCATACCGTAAACTCTCGCAGGGTCGTCGTGGTATTGCGGACGGGGGTCGCGTTCGAGAATCTCGATTAGCGATTTACGTTTGCTTTCGGGGAGTTTGTTTAGAATCTCCTCATCTGTCGCAACTGTAAGCGTTTTTCCGCCGTCGGGAGCGAAACCGCCCGTCGCCTCGGGGATTGAATCAGCATAGGGCAGGTAAGGTTTTATATCGTAAATCGGCGTTCCGTTCATAATATCCGCGCCCGAAACGACGAGAATATCGCCTTTTTCGCTATCTTCGACAATTTCGACCAACTCAACACAAGATAGCGCAAGCGAATTCGGTCGGTAGGGCGAACGCGATGCGAAAACACCGACACGGGTGTTACCGCCCAAACGGGGAGGACGTACGGTCGGCGACCAATCCTCGCGGCGCGCCTCCGAAAAACCCCAAATCAACCATATATGCGAAAAATCGTTAAGTCCGCGCAGGGCGTCGTGAATACGGTATTCGGGCTCGAAAACAATTTCCGATTTGAGCGATTTCGCTAATCCGCTTTGTCTTGGCACCCCGAATTTTGTCGTGAGGTCGTTACGTATATATGCAATCGGTTTTATTGTATATTCGTGGTTCATTTCTTGTCGCCCCTCATAAGCGCAACCAAAACCTCGACCATTTTTTCCATAGAATTAACGGGGATAAACTCGTGAACGCCGTGGAAATTCGCACCGCCTGTGGAAAGATTGGGGCAGGGCAGTCCTTCGTACGAAAGTCGCGCACCGTCTGTACCGCCGCGAATCGGGACAACCAACGGCTCGACACCGCATTCCTGCATCGCGTTAACCGCGTTGTCAATGATATGCATGTGCGGAAGAATCTTCTCTCTCATATTATAATAGGTGTCGCGCATAACGAGTTCGAAAGTGTTTTCGCCGTAAACGCCGTTAAGATAGGAAACAAGATTTTCCATGAATTTCTTGCGCGAAGCAAACTTTTCTTTGTCGTGGTCGCGGATAATAAAGCGCAAGGTCGCCTTGGTTTCGTCACCGCTAATCGACGAAAGGTGATAAAATCCTTCGTACCCTTCGGTGGTTGCAGGGGTTTCGGATTCGGGCATCATCGAAACGAGTTTGGAAGCAAGAAGCGACGCATTTTTCATCTTGTTTTTCGCGCTGCCGGGGTGGATATTAACGCCGTTTACCGTGATTTTTGCCCAAGCGGCGTTAAAGTTTTCATATTCTATCTCGCCAAGCTCGCCGCCGTCAACGGTATATGCCCAATCGGCATTAAAACGTTTGAGATCGAATCTGTCTGCGCCTCTGCCGATTTCTTCGTCGGGAGTGATACAAACAGGGATTCTGCCGTGAGATATTTCGGGGTGGTTGATTAGATATTCAACCGCAGTAAAAATTTCGGCAATACCTGCCTTGTCGTCAGCACCGAGAAGTGTTGTGCCGTCGGTGACGATGATTTTGCCGCCTGCATATTTAGCGAGAAAAGGGAATCGGTCGAGCGATATCTTTTCGTTTTCGTTAAGGACAATATCCCCGCCGTTGTAATCAACAACTCTCGGGTTTATTCCGTCGCCCTTGACGTCAGACGATGTGTCCATGTGGGCGATAAAGCCGATAATGGCATCGTTTTCTCTGCCCGTGGTTGCAGGCAAAACGCCGTAAACGTAACCGTTTTCGTCCATTCCGACATCGGAAAGTCCGATTTCTTTAAGTTCGTTTGCAAGATATTCGCCCAAGACGAGCTGCGAAGCGGTCGAGGGACAGGTTTCCGAAGTATCGTCGGAATTAGTCCCGAAAGAAACATATTTCAAAAAACGTTCGGTAATATTCATAAATCAAATCTCCGTTTTGTTTTGTCGGGTATATTGTACCGCAAACGGTCACGCGTTTCAACCCTTTTTGCGTATTTTGGTTTTGATTGTTGACAATTTAATAATCATAATCAAGAAAGCAAACCCAAACTTTGCGCGGTGATATACCCTCGATTTACAATGAATAAAAAAATCCAAGCCAAACGACTTGGATTTTTTGGTGCGGGTGTTCATAACGGATTCTAAAAATTATAGTTCTGCCGAAAATCTTAACTCATAAAATTGTTGAAGCCAAAATGGCTGTTGTGAAACTTCGTTTTTGAGTTTGTTTAGTGTTCTTTTGCCAAGTCTTCTATCGAGGATAGCAAACATCCTTACTAATGGGTTACAAGACGTTATACTATCATTTATGTCTTGCGAACGATATATTTCAAGCGCATCGCAAAATTCATTATCAGTATATTCAGTGCGTTCGTTAATAGTATATTTATCTAATAATGCCCAAAACTCACTCCAATATTCGTTT
Source organism: Clostridia bacterium (assembly GCA_017630915.1). Lineage (GTDB taxonomy): Bacteria > Bacillota > Clostridia > Oscillospirales > CAG-382 > Coliplasma. The sequence continues at coordinate 204 of JAGBUH010000042.1, read as the reverse complement.
TTGCCGAATGGATTCTTGTTTTGGGTGTATCCATTATCAAAAAAATATGTATTTACCGTTTCCCAAGAAAATCGAGAAACATCAGGCATTTCCCGACGGAGTGAACGTCGAATTTACCGAAGTGCTTGGCAAAAATAAACTCCGTATGCGCGTTTGGGAACGCGGAAGCGGTATAACAATGGCTTGCGGTACGGGCGCTTGTGC
>JAGBUH010000041.1 GCA_017630915.1 Clostridia bacterium | reverse complement strand
GAACCTAAGTCCATTTTTTCGTATTTCAACATTTCCTGAGCGATTGAGTGTCCTTCGTATCCTAAATCACCGGTTGCTATAATGTCAAAATCTTCTATTTGATTGCTGCTATTTTTGAAAAATCGCGCGATTGTGTCTACTGCTGCACATGCCATTGCCGCCCCCATATTATTTGCATCTGTAACACCCTTGTCAATTATCCTGCCGATAACTGCGCTTTTTATTTTGACTTTTGAAGGGATGTTTGAAAGAAGAAAAGCGCCGGTTCCCGTGACAGTATTTTGCGACGTCGGGGTGCGTGTACTTCCGTATTCAAGAGGGAAGCGGTATTGACGTTCGGCGGAGCAAAAATGTGATGATGCTAAACCAATTGCACTATTAACATATCCACCGTCAATAAATGTCGCCGCGCAAATAATAGATTCAATTGCCGTTGAACATGCGCCATATAAGCCTAAATACGGTATTTTTGTATCGCAGATTGCAAAACTTGTTGAGGTACATTGATTTATTAGGTCTCCGCCTACTATGAGGTCGATTGTATCGTAAGAACGTTCAGCTTTGCCGATTAAAAGATTAAGATTTCTTCTAACCATTTCGCTTTCTGCTTCATCGAAACTCTTGCAACCAAAGTATTCGTCCTTTTCGTACGCGTCAAAACGATTTCCTATCGGTCCAACGTATTCATTTTTTCCGACAAGAGAAGATGAATGATTTAAAAATACATTATTGAAATATAAAGGTTTGTTTAACATTTGTTCACCTTACATAATACTTAAATAGTATATTATTCCATATATTATTGAAGAGAAAATACCAAATACGATTACAGGACCAGCAATAGTGAACATTTTTGATGCAACTCCGGTTGTATAACCTTCGCTTTTTGATTCAATAGCAGGCGAAGCAACAGAATTAGAAAAACCAGTTATCGGAACAAGAGCACCGCCACCGCCGAATTTGGCAATCTTATCAAAAACACCTATTCCGGTTAAAAGACCTGCAATAAAAATTAGCGTTATCGATGCATATACAAGTGAATTTTCTTTTGGAGCACCGAAATAAACATATAATTCTGATAGACATTCTCCCAGAAGACAAATTAACCCTCCTACAAAAAATGCTTTGATACAATTATTTAAACATGGGGAACGTTCGGCACGTTTTTCTATATACTCATTATACTGTTTGTTATTCATAATTCTCTCCTTTTTTAATATTGTTTCTATATCTATTCGAAATATACATGCAGTATTGACATATTTATATTTTTGGGTATAATGTATATTTGGAAAGGAGTGAAGTTTTAAAAATTAAGAAGACAATAATAAGTCATAATAATTTTATTTGGAGTGATAATTTTGAAAATACCGGAAATAAAGAATAAATATAAAATGCCGGAAAGTATACGTTCGGTTTTGCGCGAAAGTGCTGAAAAATACAGCGAAAAGACGGCATATAAATATTTTGTTGGTGCTAATGATGTTGCCGAAATGTCATACAAGCAACTATATGACTCTTATAATTATGTTGGCACAACCATTTGCTCATTAGGCCTTCAAAAATCTAAAATTGCTGTAATTTCTGACAATAGACCCGAGTGGATGATTGCATATATGTCAATTATCGGAAGCGGTTCGATTGTGGTTCCTTTGGATAAAGATTTGATGACTTCTCAAATAGAAAATTTCCTTAACCATGCCGAAATCGAAGCTGTTTTCTGTTCGGGAAAATATGTTGAAAATGTTCTCGACGTGAGTTTGCCAAACTTGAAGTATTTGATTGACTTTGATAATACTGATAATTCTGATGAACGTTACATTACGTTTGAAAAGGTTTTGGTAGATGGCGAACGTCTTTTGAATGAAAAGTATAATGACTTTATCAACGCTCGTTATGATACTTCTAAAATGAGTGCATTGATTTTTACTTCGGGCACAACAGGCACAAGTAAGGGCGTAATGCTTTCCGAAGATAACATACTCACGGCTTTAAATGCCGCATCGAATATGATTGATTTGGATAGCGATAACGTTTTGTTAAGCGTTTTGCCAATGCATCATACGTATGAAACTACCGCTGGTCAACTTACCGCGTTGCGCTTGGGAATAACAATATGTATCAATAATAGTCTTAAATATGTTATGAGAAACATGAAGTTGTTCCGTCCAACAACTATGGTCGTTGTTCCGCTTTATGTAACTACGATAAAGAAAAAGATTTCAGATGAAATCAAAAAACGCAAAAAGGAAAAAATGATCGGCGTCGGCGTAAAAGCAACTAAGGCGTTACGTAAGATTGGCGTTGACACAAGAAGTATTGTTTTTTCCGAAGTTTTAAGTGCTCTCGGCGGTAGGTTAAAAACAATCATTTGCGGCGGTGCCGCGACCGACCCTGAGGCTATTGTTTGGTTTGAAAATCTTGGTATTAACGTTTTCCAAGGCTATGGAATTACCGAATGTTCTCCTCTTGTTGCTGTTAACCCTATGGTGAATGTGCACTATGATTCGGTAGGTTTGCCGATTCCCGGAAGCCGAGTGAAAATTATTTCCGATGAAGATGGTACGGAAAAGGATTTACCAAACGGTGAAATCGGCGAAATTTGCGTAAAGGGCGGCCACGTAATGCTTGGTTATTACAACAATGTCGAAGCTACCAAAGCTGCATTTACACAAGAAGGATTCTTCCGTACGGGCGATTACGGATATTTAGATGATGACGGATATCTTTATATAACGGGTAGAAAAAAGAACATTATTATCCTTGATAACGGTAAGAATGTTTATCCCGAAGAGATTGAAGAATATCTTGAACGTATTGAACTTATTAAAGAATGTGTTGTTATCGGACGAGAAAACAATAATGGCGAAGTTGTTATAACGGCTTTGATTTACCCGGATTATGATCAATTCAAAGATATGGATGACGAGCAGATTATCGAAAAGATGCGTTCCGAAGTCGCAAATGTCAATAAGTTGCTCCCGACTTTTAAACAAATCCGTAACATCGAATTGAAAAAGACTGAATTCGAAAAGACTACCACAAAAAAAATAATGAGATACAAATTATCTTAAAAGAGGTATTTTATGTTAAACAAACTTAAAAATTTACTTGTTGAAGAAATGGATGTTAATCCTGAATTGATAACACTTGAAGCTGAACTTATGAACGATTTAGGCTTCAACTCACTTGAATTGGCTGATTTGGTTGTGCTTTGTGAAGAAAAATTCAATATTGTATTTGATGAAAGTGTATTGCCCACTCTTTTGACTGTGGGTGATGTTGTTGCGTATCTCGAAGAAAACGCATAAAAGTTAGAACATCGTGAGGTATAATATGAAAAAACTATCATTCATATTGGCTTTATTATTTTTGATTACAACTTTTGTAACTGCATGTTCTAACGATAACAATTCAAGCGAATCCGATGATTCTTCTTACATAGAATCTAACGATTCCTCGATAGCGTCTGATGACAACCAAAGCGTTTTCACCGAGATTGCTGTTTCGAGCAATGCTACGGAAACGATTGTTTCAAATGGCGCTTCATATACCAACACTGCAACGGCTGGTGAGAGTTATCCCGATACGTATGGTACCGAACTCACAGACGGAATTCGTTCAAAAACAGAAACTGCCGATTATAACGACGAACCACTTTCGGGATATCCATCTAAATCGGGAAACGTTAAGGTTGTTATTGACCTTGGATACGATTGCGATAAGATTTACAAGTTTTCTGTCGGATATTTGGCTACAACCGTTGCCGGTATTGCGCCCCCTTCTTCTATTAGTGTTGAAGTTTCAAAGGATTCGAAATATTGGGAAAATCTAGGTAATCCGGCAAAACCGGCCTTCCAAGAAGGAATAATGCAAGAGGCTACTCTTGTTTTGGATGAATATGTTTCTGCAAGATATATTCGTTTTGATATAAAAGGCGCGTCTGCATGGGTATTCCTTGATGAATTGATCGTTATTGGCGATGTTGAAGGTGTTGAAATTAAAAATGATTACCTTGATGCTGTTAATAATGCTTATCAAACATTGGGTACCGTTGCTCGTCCTGATAACGGAAATGAAATAAATCGTGAATTTAATAAAGTATTGGTTTCTAAAAACGCTAAATACGAAACCAACGGAACATTTATTTCTAACTTCAAAGATGATGGAACAATGCTCACCGACGGCATTACAAGTGGTTACTACCAAGGCGAAACTTGGGTTGGTTTTGCAGCGGGCGAAGATGTTACTGTAAAGATTGATTTGGGCACGACTATTGATGATATTTCATCGGTCGAAGCATCGTTCTTTACAAATACCACCGTCAAATTGTATATGCCTGTTGCCTTAAAAGTTGCTGCAATTGCCAAAGGTGGTGAAAGGACCGAACTTGGTATTCTTTACGGAAATACTGCGTTGACTAACGGCAATTATAATTATGTATTGCCTTTTGCTAAAACCGTTTCTGCAAGATATATCGAATTTACTATGGTTGCGACCGAAAGTTCAATGTATCTTGTTGAAGAATTTGCTGTATATGCGCATCGCGACGGTGTTACCGGTACACTTTATCCTCCTATTGAATTTGATAAAAATTCTACCGAATGGGGAAATGGAGCGTCTGCTGAATATACTAACCTTATTGCAGGTAAGACACAACAAATTCTTACTATTGCAGAACCGAAGGATAGCGCATATAAGAATAACACACGTGTTACATCGACTATTATGACCGACGGTAAAACGGCAAGCGGTACTGATATTCATAACGGCAGGTTCTTTAAATTTAATCAAGGCGCCGGTCGTAACGTCATTTATGACCTTGATCACATTTCTGCTGTGGATAAGTTCACTTTGAGTTTCACACAAATTACCGATTGGGGTGTTCACGCACCGTCTGCTGTATCAGTTTTTGTATCTAATGACGGCGAGAATTGGCACGAAGTTGGCGTTATCACAAAGCAGGGAACACAACCCGATTCTATTTATAAGTATGAATTAACCTTAAATAGTAAGGTTAAAGCAAGATACGTTTGTTTTAGTTTTCCTGTTGTTACATGGGTTGGTTGTGACGAAATAGAAATTTTCGGTACAAAGAGTACCGCAGGTGCGTCGGAACCTACCGTTTATCCTAAACGTAATATCGTATCAGGCAAACGTATTGAGCCTTCTGACGATATTTTGGGCGGAGCAAAAGATTTGTGTTTGCTCTATATTGGTGATGACCGCGGTTACACTGTTGAAGATATTATGCCTTATCTTGCATATATTGATGAAAACGGCGAAATCAAAGACACCATGTTTGACAGTTTTGTATTCTTGTTTATGGGTACTTTCCCGAGTGGCGGCGTTCCATACGGCGGAAGTAAGCAAAGCGACTGGGATTGGTCTTTGAAAGACGTATTCCAAGACGGCAAGAACATCAAGGCGCTCGAAGAAGCGGCAGGAACGGTAAAACAAAAACTCGGTCTTGCTGACGACTTTAAATATAAAGTTACTTTAACACTTTATTATCCTTCACTTGACGTTAAAGATTTTGGCGATATTGATGGTGACGGTAAAATTGATTCGTTAGCAAGTCTTGAAAATCGTGTCAATGCTGTTAAAAAGTATATTGATCAGTTGGAACAAGCCTATAATTCGATTGATTTTAAGAATATCGAACTTGTTGGTTACTATTGGTTCCACGAAACTATTGAATCCAAACACACAGACAGCAAACAAATGCTTAACAGCATATCGGATTATGTTCATTCAAAGGGTAAAGACTTCTTCTGGATTCCATATTTTTCTGCAAATGGATATAGTGAATGGGCTGAATACGGTTTTGACTGTGCAGTAATGCAGCCTAACTATGTATTCGACCTTGAAGCACCGTATAGCAACGTTGTTAATTGTGCTCAACTTACGCAGACGTATGGCATGGGTTTGGAAATGGAAATGACCGGCGCTGCTTTAAGCGACATTAAATATTTTAAGAAATATATGCAATATGTTGCCGGCGGTGTTGAATATGGTTATATGGATGATTGCATCGTAATGTATTACCAAAGCGTTTACGATTTTCGCGATGCTTGTAATTCTAAAAACGTTCTGGGAAGAATGATTTATGATTCAACCTATCACTTTATTAAGGGTGATTTGAAGTATAAACCCGACGCTCTTGAAAATGTTTCGGAAACTGCCGAAAAGGATACTCCGTTTGTCGGTAAATTGGAAGTAAACACCGATAAACTTCATGAATTTGGTGTTTACCTTGCTCCCGATCATGGCTCTGTAACGTTGAATAGCGACGGCACTTACGTTTATTATCCCGAAAAAGGCTATACAGGCGAAGTTAAGTTCAGCTTGGTTT
>JAGBUH010000040.1 GCA_017630915.1 Clostridia bacterium | reverse complement strand
TGACGCGGTAACAGGTGCAGCAACCGTTATTCTCGCGATGGGCGCAGGTAAAACCGCAGCCGACGCGATTGACAAGAAATTGAGCGGTAAATAAGTTTTTGCATATTTTGCCGAATTGGAATATAACAAAAAGTAACGAAAAACGGAGGTTTTTAATATGAAATGCCCTTCCTGCGGACAACTTGAAAGTAAGGTTATCGATTCGCGTCCCTCGTCGGACGGAAGTTCTATCCGCCGCCGCCGCGAATGTTTGGAATGTCAAAAACGTTTTACCACCTACGAAAATATAGAAACGCTTCCGCTTATCGTTATTAAAAAGGACCTTTCGCGCGAAACGTTTGACAGAAACAAGATTTTGAATTCGATTATCCGCGCCTGCGACAAACGTCAGGTTACCTTGGCGCAGATGGATTCTGCGGTAAGCGAAATCGAAAACTCGCTTCAAAACTCGCTTCAAAACGAAGTTACTTCCGAAAAAATCGGCGAATTGGTTATGGATAAACTTAAAGATTTGGACGAAGTTGCGTATATCCGCTTCGCATCGGTTTACCGTCAGTTCAAGGATTTAAGCGCGTTCATGGACGAGCTTAAAAAGATGTTGGCTGAAAAGTAAGATTATAGAAAATCAGGGGTTTTCCGCAGAAATCGGAAAACTCCTTTTTCTTTCTTTGTAAAAATCAACAAAATGCTTAACCTTGCAGTCGTCGGTTACCAAAAATTTTATGCTTTAATTGGGCAATAGACTATTGCAATTTGCGAAAAAAGGTAGTATAATACGATGAATAGGACTTTTTATATATTTTTGTAGGATTTGTAATGACAAAAGAAGTTATAATTTGGTTGACGATAGCGGTATATATCGTTTTTATGGGCGTTATCGGCTTTGTCACTTCGAAAAAAAATAAAAACATGGGGGATTTCACGGTCGGCGGTCGTAACGCAGGCGCGTGGATGTCCGCCTTTTCATACGGAACGGCTTATTTCTCGGCGGTTATGTTCATCGGTTACGCAGGCGGTACGGGTTGGAAGTACGGTCTTTGGGGCGTTTTACCGGGTGTGGGAAACGCGATAATCGGTTCGCTTTTTGCTTGGCTTATTTTGGCGAAACGTACCCGTAAGGTCACACGTGAAAAGGGTATCACCTCGATGCCCCAGTTGTTTGAAAAAACTTTTCAATCGCGCTCGATGAAGTTGTTCTCCGCGATTGTTATTTTCGTCTTTTTGATGCCCTATTCGGCGTCGGTTTATAAGGGATTGACAAGCGTTTGTTCGGTTCTTTTGGGTATTTCCGAAATGACCTGCATGATTATTATTGCTATTGTCAGCGCGGTTATCGTTGTTGCGGGCGGTTACGTTGCCGCACTCCGTGCCGATTTTGTGCAAGGTGCGGTTATGCTTGTCGGCGTCGGCGCGTTGATTGTTGCGGTGTTTAATTCCGATAATGTCGGCGGATTTGCCGAGGGCTTTAAGAATATCGCCGATAAAACATCTGAACTCAATTTGACTGCATTCGACCATATCGGTCTGTGGGCGACGGTGATGATGACGTCGCTTGGCACTTGGGGACTTCCGCAGATGATACATAAATATTACGGCATCCGCGACGACAAGGAAGTTTCGCGCGGTACGGTTATTTCGACGTTCTTTGCGTTTGTTGTTGCAGGCGGCGGATATTTAATCGGTTCGCTTTCCCACCTTTTCTTTGACGAAATCCCCGTAGGCGGAAGCGATTTTATCGTTCCGAACATGCTTAATGATTCGGGAATCGCCGATGTTTTGGTCGGTTTGGTACTTGTGCTTCTTATCGCGGCAAGCGTTTCGACACTTTCGTCGATTACCATTACGGCGGCTTCGACGCTCACGATGGATATTGTCCGCGACAGATTTTTAAAGGACAAGGAAAAGGATATTTCATTCCTCACGAAAATCGTTTGCGTTATATTTGTGGCTTGTTCCTTCCTTATCGCTTGGAAAGGAACCGGCACACCGATACTTGATATGATGAGTTATTCATGGGGTATCATTTCGGGCAGTTTCTTGGCGCCTTATGCCGTTTCGCTCTATTGGAAGAATGCAAATTCGAAAGGCGCGTGGGCAGGTATGATTGGCGGTTTCGCTGTTGCACTTCCTCCGCTTGTTGCAAAACTTATTAACAGCGATTTGACTTTGGGCGGTTTCGGTAAACTTTCCGATATGGGCGCGCATTTCGCTTGTCTTTCTATGGTTGTTTCGTTTATCCTTGTTATCTTGGTAAGCGCGATGACACAAAAATGTGATAAGCTCCAAAAAGGAGAAAAATAATGGAAAACAGAATTTTTAACAAAGAAATGGAATGTATGCCCCGAAAGGAATTGGAGGCATTACAGTTAGAGCGACTTAAAGCGCTCGTCGATTACTGCGAAAAGAATTCCGAATTTTATGCAAAACGTCTTGCCGCAGCAGGTGTCACCGCTGACAAGATTAAATGCCTTTCGGATATCGAATATATCCCCTATACCACGAAAACCGATTTGAGAGATACATATCCGTTCGGTATGCTTTCGGTACCGAAGGAAAAGATTGTTCGTATTCACGCTTCTTCGGGTACAACGGGCAACCCGACGGTTGTTGCATATACCCGCGAGGATTTGGAAAATTGGAGCGAACAGGTCGCGCGTATTGCCTATGCGGCAGGCGCTACCGAGAGTACAACCGTTCAAATCTGTTTCGGTTACGGTATGTTTACCGGTGCACTCGGTTTGCACTACGGCTTGGAAAAGATTGGTGCTTCGGTCGTTCCCTGTTCTTCGGGCAACACCGAAAAGCAACTTAAATTTATGCGCGATTTCGGAACAGACGCTATCGTCGCAACTCCGTCTTACTGTATGTATCTTGCCGAAGCGGCGAGAAATATGGCGGACAAGTATCCGATGAGCGAGTATAAATTGAAATACGGCATTTTGGGCAGCGAGGGCTGTACCCCCGAAATGCGTAACGAGATTGAACCCCATTGGGGCAACGGATTCTTCTGTACCGATAACTACGGTATGTCCGAACTTAACGGACCGGGTATGTCGGGCGAATGTCTGTACCGCGACGGTTTGCATATCAACGAAGACCATTTCCTTTGCGAAATTATCGATTCGGCAAGCGGAAAAGTGCTTGACAAGGGCGAAACGGGTGAACTCGTTGTCACCAACCTAACAAAGCGCGGTCTTCCCATGCTTCGTTACAGAACGAAGGATATCACAAACATCAATTACGAACCCTGCAAGTGCGGAAGAACCAGCGCGAGAATGCACAAGATTATCGGCAGAAGCGACGATATGATTAAGGTTCGCGGCGTAAACGTATTCCCGTCGCAAGTCGAAAGTGCGCTTATCGGTATGACCGAAATCAGCCCGAACTATCTGCTTGTGCTTCGCAGAGAGGGTTATTCCGATTCTATGGAGGTTCGCGTGGAACTCATCGACGGCGGTTTGCTTGACCGTTACGGCGAATTGGTTTCGCTCCAAAAACGTATCCACGATAATATTAAGAATATCCTCGGAATAGAAATTAAGGTGACGTTGGTTGAACCGAACTCGATTGAACGCTTTACGGGTAAAGCAAAGAGAGTTCTCGATTTGCGTAACGAAAAATAATAAAGGAATTGATATATATGGAAAAGAAACTTCTTTTAGGTAACGAAGCGGTAGCGCAGGGCTTGTACGAAGCAGGCGTTTCGGTCGTTTCGTCTTACCCCGGTACTCCGAGTACCGAAATCACCGAAGCGGTTAGCAAATATAACGAAATTTATTCCGAATGGGCACCTAACGAAAAGGTGGCGATGGAGGTTGCAATCGGCGCATCGTTCGGCGGCGCAAGATCGTTTTGCGCGATGAAGCACGTCGGCTTGAACGTTGCGGCAGACCCTCTTTATACGGCATCTTATATCGGAGTAAACGGCGGTATGGTTTGTGCCGTTGCCGATGACCCCGGTATGCATTCTTCGCAGAACGAACAGGATTCGCGCCGTCATGCTATCGCGGCGAAGGTTCCCATGCTTGAACCGTCTGACAGCCAAGAAGCGCTTGATTTTACTAAAATCGCTTATGATTTGTCCGAAAGATACGATACTCCTTTCTTGCTTCGTCTTTCGACAAGAATTTCCCACTCGCGTTCGCTCGTAACCGTTTCCGAAAGAAAAGAAGTTGCGCTTAAAGAATACAAACGCGACGTTATGAAAAACGTTATGATGCCTGCGATGGCGCGTAAAGCGCACGCCAAGGTTGAAGACCGTATGGACGACCTTACCGTCTGGGCAGATACCGAAGCGTTTGATTTGGGTGTTAATAAAGAAGAATTGTTTAGCGACGAAATCGGTATTATCGCGGCAGGCAGCACCTACGTTTATGCGCGTGAAGCGTTGGGCGAAAAGGCAAGTTACTTGAAGTTGGGTATCGTTAATCCGCTTCCCCGAAAGGCAATTTGCGACTTTGCGAAAAAGGTTAAAACGCTTTACGTTATCGAAGAACTTGACGATATTATCGAAACCCATTGTATCAAGTTGGGCGTCAAGGTTATCGGCAGAGAGGTATTTTCTCCGCTTGGCGAATATAATCAATCAATCATCGAAAAAGCGATTTTCGGCACGAAAAAGGAATCGGTTGCGGTTGAATGTGACATTCCCGCGCGTCCTCCCGTGCTTTGCCCCGGCTGTCCGCACAGAGGTCTTTACTACGCGCTTAAAAGCTTGAATCTCTACGTCAGCGGCGATATCGGTTGCTACACGTTGGGCGCGCAAGCACCGCTTTCGATGATGGACACCTGCGTTTGTATGGGCGCGTCGGTTTCGGCGCTTCATGGTTACAACACCGCGCGCGGAAGCGAAGCGGCGAAGAAGTCTATCGCGGTTATCGGCGACTCGACGTTTATCCATTCGGGTATCACCGGACTTATCGACATTGTTTATAATAAAGGTATTTCTACCGTTATCGTGCTCGACAACTCGATTACGGGTATGACCGGCCACCAAAACAACCCCTTAAACGGCAAAACGATTAAGGGCGATCCCACCACCGCGGTTGATTTGGAAGCACTTGCGAAGGCAATCGGCATAACAAACGTTCGCGTGGTTGACCCGTTTGATATCAAGACCACCAAGGCGGTAGTTGAAGAAGAATTGGCGAAGGAAGAACCCTCGCTCGTTATTTCAAGACGTCCCTGCGCGTTGCTTAAAAACGTTAAACATAACAAAGCGCTCTACGTTGAAGAAAGCAAGTGCGTCGGCTGTAAAGCATGTCTTAAAGTGGGCTGTCCCGCTATTTCTCAAAAGAAACTCGAAAACAGCAAAACACGCGCGGTTATCGACGCAAATCAATGCTTGGGTTGTGGTGTCTGTGTTGAAACCTGCCGTTTGGGCGCAATAAAAACGCCCGAAAACAACTAAGAGGAGGCAAACATGAATTCTATCAATATTCTTATCGTCGGTGTCGGCGGTCAGGGAACCTTACTTGCCTCTAAATTGATGGGCAAAATATTTATCGATTCGGGACTTGACGTTAAAGTCAGCGAAGTTCACGGTATGAGCCAACGCGGCGGTAGTGTTGTTACCTACGTTCGCGCAGGTGAAAAGGTGTTCTCTCCCGTTATCGACCTCGGCGAAGCCGATATGATGATATCCTTTGAAGCGCTTGAAAGCGCAAGATGGTTGCCTTACCTCAAAAAAGGCGGCGTGGTTATCTCCAACACCGCGCAAATCGACCCGATGCCCGTTATTATGGGCAACGCTGAATATCCCGAAAACGTGCTTGACCGCATAAGCGAAAAGGGTGTTAAGGTTGTTTCGGCAGATGCGCTTTCGCTTGCCGAACAGGCAGGCAGCGCAAAAGCGGTTAATATCGTTTTGTTGGGTATCGCCGCAAAGCAACTCGGTTTTGATAAGGAAGAATGTTTGAACGCGATTCGCGCAACCGTTCCTCAAAAGACAATCGAAACCAACGAAAAAGCATTTGAATTGGGATATAATTTATAATCAGGAGCAAACTAAAATGGGAATACTGAAACCCGAGGTGGAGTGCGCTTCACCTGAGAAATTGAAAGAAATTCAAAGCGAACGTTTGAAAAAATCGGTTAAGAACGTTTATGAAAACGTGCCGTTTTATAAGCAAAAGTTCGACGAAATGGGTTTATCTCCCGACGATATTCAAAGCATTGATGACATCACGAAATTGCCGTTCACTTTGAAGACCGATTTGAGAGATAACTATCCTTTCGGTCTGTTTGCCGTTCCGAACAGCGAACTTGTACGTATCCACGCATCATCGGGTACGACGGGCAAACAAACGGTTGTCGGATATACTAAAAACGATATAGATATTTGGGCGGAAAGTGCCGCGAGAGCACTCGCCGCAACCGGCGGAACGAAAGACGATATCGTTCATGTTTCATACGGTTACGGTCTGTTCACAGGCGGTTTGGGTTTGCATTACGGCGCGGAATACTTGGGCGCGACGACGGTTCCCGTTTCGACGGGCAACACGGCACGTCAGTTGCAGATTTTCCAAGATTTCGGCTCAACGGTTTTGTGCTGTACCCCCTCTTACGCGATGTATTTGGGCGAGTTCAGACGTGACAACAACATTCCGCTTGAAAATTTGAAACTCCGCGCAGGTATCTTCGGCGCTGAACCTTGGACCGACGAAATGAGAAAGCAGATTGAAAATCTGCTCGGTATCGAGGCGTTTGATATATATGGACTTTCGGAAATTGCAGGTCCGGGTGTTTCGTTTGAATGTGATGCTCACAACGGTATGCACATCAATGAGGATTATTTCTATCCCGAAGTAATCGACCCCGAAACCTTACAACCGCTTCCCGACGGTGAAGTGGGCGAACTTGTTTTTACTTGTATCGGCAAAGAAGCGCTTCCGATTATCCGTTACCGCACGCGCGACCTTTGCTCTATCACGCGCGAAAAATGTTCTTGCGGAAGAACAACCGTCAGAATGTCGAAGCCGATGGGCAGAAGCGACGATATGTTGATTATCCGCGGTGTAAACGTCTTTCCGTCGCAAATCGAGCACGTTCTTCTCTCGCAGGGTATGGAACCGAATTATCTCATTAC
>JAGBUH010000039.1 GCA_017630915.1 Clostridia bacterium | reverse complement strand
TTAATGAGATACTTTTCAGCGCCTATACCATCTTCGAGATAGTAATAAATGCCGTCGATTTCGCATACGCCGTCGAGTGTGCCGAGGCATACGCCGGTTTCGTCGAAGTTATACCATTTGTCGAGTTTGTTAATTCCGATTACAGGGTAACCGCCGTCGAAGTAATAATCTTCACCCTTAATGGTTTTCCAACCGTTTTCGTAATACGAAGGACCGTAGTAATATCTCTTGCCGTAAAGAGTATTTGCCCAAGTACCTTCGGTCTTACCTGTTTCGTCAAAGTTGAACCATACGCCGCCGATTTTATATTCGCCGTTCAATGCGGCGTAATCCTCGCCGAAGTAGTACCATGCGCCGTCAATTTCTTGCCAGCCGTTTACGAGTATACCGTTTTCTGCACAGTAGTATACGCCGTCATTTTCGTAAAGTCCGCTGTAATCGCTTACTTCACCGCAATCTTTGCATACGAGTTTGCCTCGCTCGCAAACATATGTATGCTGGCGTGAATCAGAGGCTGTACAAGCGTTCCAGTGCACCTTTGCCTTACAAGCATGCATACATCCTATACTCCAACCGTCAGGATACCCTTTTGCTTCACAGTATATGTCGGTAAGTGCATAACAATCAAAGAACGCACAATCGCCTATACTTATTACTGAAGCCGGTATCGTTATGCTTGTCAAGGCGTAACAATAAGAAAACGCCCAAGCATCTATATTTGTCACAGAATCAGGTATGGTTACATTGGTTATGATAGAGTTCTCAGCGAATGCAGAATAGCGTATACTTGCAACAGGAATGCCCTTATATTCCGAGGGAATTACAACCTCGGTTGCTGTTCCGGTATAGTCCGAAACGATATAATACGTTCCGTCGTCGCTTAAACTGAATTCAAGTCCTTCTGTATAATCAGACGAAGTATCGTCAGACGAAGTGTCATCGGACGAGGTGTCATCGGACGAGGTGTCATCGGACGAGGTGTCATCAGACGAAGTGTCGTCGGACGAAGTGTCATCGGACGAGGTGTCCTCGTCATCAACTTCTATACCGTATGCTTCAATTTCGTTAGTCCACGCGAAAACACCTGCGAGTACATATTCAACTTTAAGATACTTAGTAGTCCAATTGCCATTGAGTTCGGTCCAAGAAGCAACGCATTCTTCAAGACTATACTCGAACGAACCAACATACTCCCAAGTCGCGCCGTCGTCTGAAATATATGCATTTATTGCTTCGGGCGCAGGAACTCCCCAACTGGTATTGCAGATTATATTCGTTCTTATCCTATCAATGTTATAGATTCCGCCAAGGTCAAAAATTGCATAACCAACTCTGTTGGGAGCATTGATAATGGAAGGATCAGTGCCATTGCAATAGAAACCGAACCAGTTGGCATGATTGTCTTCGGTCGCCAAATTGTCAGCAGCGATACCGTCGGTAAGGTTTGCGTAATAGGTAGAACGTTCGCCACAGCCCGAAAGTTGATAGTCTTTATTCAAAAGAATATTGGTGTAATTAGAAGGATCATCAGGTTCGGAAACCTCGGGTTCGGAAGATTCGTCATCAGACGAGGTGTCATCAGACGAAGTGTCGTCGTCAACAACCTCAACACCATAAGCTTCAATTTCGTTAGTAACAGCCCAAACTCCCGAAAGAACATATTCAACTTTTATGTACTTGGTTATCCAATCACCGTTGAGTTCGGTCCAAGAAGCAACACCGGCTTCAAGTTGATAATCAAACGAACCGATGCCCACCCAATTTATACCGTCATCAGAAATATAGGCATTTACTTCTTTGGGAGCATTAAACCCCCAACTTTCGTTGCAGATAAGATTAGTTCTAATCTTATCAATTCGATATACTCCGCCAAGATCGAAGATTGCATAACCAATGCCGTCAGGAGCATTGATAATGGAAGGATCAGTGCCATTGCAATAGAAACCGAACCAATTTGAGCCGGCGTCAGTCAAATCAGAAGAAGCGATACCGTCGGTAAGGTTTGCGTAATAGACAGAACGTTCTCCGCAACCCGAAAGTTGATATTCTTTGTTCAAAAGAATATTGGTATATTCGCCACCAACGACTTCTTCCATGATATAAACAGTCAACGAAGTAGTAAATCCAAGATATTCTACCGTTAATTCTTTATATCCGACTGTTTTTGAATCGAAACCGCTAACGGTATATCTGTCGGTTACGGTCATCGAGTCTCCGTTGCTGCATACAAGTTGTATTTCTAACCCCTTCGAATCAAATTCTTCACCGATATAATACATGGTTTTAGGTGTTTTTGAAATTTCGATTGCTGTTGCGCCAACCAAAACGTCAAACGTTGTTGTGAGGTCATTATATTTAATAGTTATGGTTTGTTTGCCGACAACCAAAGCGTTATATCCCGAAACGGTGTAATCGGTAATTTCTTTTTCGGAACCGTCACGGTATATGCCTTTTACAACCAAACCGGTTCGGTCAAAACTTTCACGACGGTTGTAAACCACTTTGGTGGGAAGTGTTGCAATGTATATTTCTTGCGGAGCGCTCATGTCAATAACTTCAACAGTAAAGGTCCTGGAGTAATAATACCCGTTCGAATCGGTCCATTTTACCGTTATAGTTCGAGTGCCTTCGTAACTGCTATCGAATCCGCTTATTGTATAATCGGTAACGGTTTTATATGTTCCGTCGTTATATTTAACCTGTACAACCATGCCGGTTGTGTCAAAACTTTCACCAAGAGCATATTGCGT
>JAGBUH010000038.1 GCA_017630915.1 Clostridia bacterium | reverse complement strand
GTCATAAACGCGTTCTTTGTTGTGGTCCCAGACCATTATTTTTATGTCACCAAGACCTTCTTCGTCAAGAACAGGCGCTAAATACAATTCGATAAAATCGCGTTCGTCTTCGGGGGAATAACTGCAACTTTCCCAAGATTGCTTCGCATTAGGCTCGTTTTGAACGGTAATAGCCGAGATCTTAATACCTTCCTCCGCCATCGCCTTGATATATTTCGCGTAATATCTCGCCCAAACCTTTTTATATTTTTCCTTCAACGAACCGCCTCTTATCGCGCTTTCGTTATCTTTCATATAAGCAGGGGGGCTCCAAGGAGAAGCGAAAAGCACAAGCTCGTCGGTGCAATACAAGAGCGCGTCTTTTATAAAAGGTATGATATATTTACGGTCGCGGTCGATATTAAACGTCGATAAATCGTAATCGCCGTTTTCAACGTAGGTATAAATATCAAGCGAAAAATCGCAGGAATTGATATGCGTTCTGCCGAAGTTATAACCTATTCCGTATTCGCGCGAGAAGGTCTTTTTCAAAAAATCGCGTTTTTGTTCATCGGTAAACTGCGCGTAATTATACGCCGCCGATTCGGTAAAAGCACCGCCGAATCCCAAAACGGTTTGGTATTCCACTTCGTCAAAAATGTTTATAATTGCCGGTTCGGTGATACTGTCTATATTGCCGTCTTTTATAATGCTTTCTTCGAAATAAATATTTTCATTCGGAACAGATTTGATTACTTTCATATCCTACCTCGTTGATTTTTATTACAGATAAATTATAACATGTTTTTTTGCTTTTTCAATGCACAAAAGCAAAAACCCTGACATATTATCAGGGTTTTAAAACTTAACTTATAAAAAGGTAACCGACAAGAACGAGAACCAACAGAATAACCAACGCTATCGGCAGAAACACAAGCAGCGCCGAAAGCACCATAGCCAAACCGTCGTTTTTCTCCAAACCGCCCTCCGCTTCGATTTGCTCGCGGAGCGTTTTTTCTTTTTCGGGGTCGAACTTTTTAAGACGTTTTCTGAAAAACATTTCTTTACCTTTTATTATTTAAGGTTATTGCTCGGGATATCGAAAAGATAATTTCCGTTTTCGTCAATCTTCTTATCAAGGAAGTGACAAGCGACAAAGTGACCTTCGCTCACCTCAACGTAGGGAGGCGGAACGCGTTTGCATTTATCACAAGCCATATAACAACGAGTGTGGAATTTACAGCCCTGAGGAGGTCTTATCGGGCTGGGGATATTACCTTCGAGAATGATTCTTTCCTTATTTGCCGAGTCAACGTCGGTCGTCGGAATCGACGAAAGCAAAGCGACGGTATAGGGGTGGCGCGGGTCTGCAAAAACTTCTTCCGCAGTACCGAGTTCAACCATATTACCGAGATACATTACGCCGATACGGTCGGAAATATATCTAACAACCGACAAGTCGTGCGAGATGAAAAGATAGGTAAGGTTTTCCTTTTCCTTCAATTCTTCAAGCAAATTGATAATCTGCGATTGAATCGAAACGTCGAGCGCCGAAACACATTCGTCACAAACGATGAACTTGGGTTTAACCGCAAGCGCACGTGCGATACAGATACGTTGACGTTGACCGCCCGAGAATTGGTGGGGATAACGGTGCATCATATATCCCTGCAAACCGCATTGGTCCATAACGTCGAGGATATAATTCTTCATTTGGGGCGAACCTTTTTTGAAGAATTTATGCGTCGTAAGACCTTCACCGATTATCTGACCGACAGTCATACGCGGATTCAAAGAAGAATACGGGTCTTGGAAGATAATCTGGATATCCTTGCGGAGAATACGCATTTCGGAATATTTAAGGAGCGATAAGTCGATACCGTTGTCGCGCATTTCTTCGTATTCGGCAAACTTTTTATCGTTTGCATACTTCTTGCAGACAGAATCAACCGCCATAGTTGCTTTTTCAAGTTCCGCCATTGTCGCTTGAATCGCAGGTTGCAACTTATTCTTTTTGCTCTTTATCGCCTCCGCTTTCGCTTGGGCGGATTTGATTTTGCTTTCTTTATTCTTTACCGTTTCGTCAGCTTCATACTCTTTAATCATCGCTTCATAAAGAGCGATTTCGCCGTCGAAATCACGCGCTTTTTCGTTCAAATCGCGCAATTTTACCGTCACTTTATAACGGTTAAGCATCGCTTTTGTGCCTTCGGAGGGATCGTCAAGAGATGCAAAACCGCCCAAAATCTTAACGATAGTTTGGAACGCGGTTTGCGCTTCCGCAACGGCAAGGTTTTTATCTTGGTGTTGGAAGAAGGTCGCGCTTTCGCCCGCTGCGTCAACCTCTTTTGACAAAGCGTCTGCCTTTTCTTGCATCTTCTTCGCTCTTGCGATGAGTTTCTTCGCATTTTTGAGCGTTTTTTCAACGTAAGAGGGCGCAAAATCATCCAAGGTTCTGCCGTAATAAAGCGTACTGCCTGCGGTTTGTTCGTAAAGTTGAAGAATCGTTCTGCCGAGAGTCGATTTACCGCAACCCGATTCACCAACCAAACCAAAGGTTTCGCCGTTTTGGATATCGATATTTATTTCCTCGTTTGCGCGAACGTAAAGTTGTTCACGTTGGAAAATGCTCGATTTCGCGATAGGGAAATATTTTTTAAGGTTAGTTATTGACAAGAGAGTGTTTGTGTTCTTCACTGCGACGCACCTCCTTTTCAGGATAGTGGCAACGAATCTTCTGACCGGGTGTTACCTCCGTTAAGGCAGGTTCTTCGTCCAGACATTTTTGTGTTGCGTATTTGCACCTCGGTGCGAATTTACATCCCTTGGGGAGTGCCAACGGGTGAGGCACGGCACCGGGGATAGGTTCCAACTTATTGCCGACGCTGTCAAGGCGCGGAATAGAGTGCATAAGACCTTCGGTATAGGGGTGGCTTACGGGACAGTCGGTGAAAATCGTCTTCGCAGACGTTTGTTCAACAACCTGACCGCAGTACATTACAACCACGTCGTCAGCCATTTCGTTAATAACGCCAAGGTCGTGGGTAATGAAGATAATAGCGGTTCCGTTTTCTTTTTGCAATTCGTTCATCAAGCGCAAAATTTGTGCCTGAATGGTAACGTCGAGCGCGGTTGTAGGTTCGTCAGCGATAAGAATTTTGGGTTTGCAGGCAAGTGCCATCGCAATCATAACTCTTTGACGCATACCGCCCGATAATTGGTGGGGGTATTGACGTAAAACCGCTTCGGGATTGGGGATTTGCACTGCGGCAAGCATTTCGAGAGCCTTCTTTTCGGCTTCTTTCTTCTTCATGCCTTGGTGGATGATAAACGGTTCGCTTAATTGCTTTTTAATGGTGAATACGGGGTTCAAGCTCGTCATCGGCTCTTGGAAGATAACCGAAATCTTGTTACCGCGTATTTCATACATTTCTTGTTGGGTTAATTTCGTCAAATCGCGGTCTTCAAAGATAACTTCGCCTTCCGCGATATAGCCGTTTCCGTCAAGGAGTTGAAGAATACTCATCGCAGAAACCGACTTGCCCGAGCCCGATTCACCAACGATACCGATGGTTTTACCGCCTTCGAGCGAATAGGAAACATCGTTGACAGCCTTTACAATACCTTTTCTTGTTTTGAAATAGGTATGAAGGTTTTTTACTTCTAATAAAGCCATATTCTACCTCCACCCATTATTTCTCCTGGCTGCTCTTGGGGTCAAGAACGTCGCGCAGGGTGTCACCGATTATGTTGATACTGATGGTTGCAACTGCAAGGAAGATTGCGGGGAATACCCATTGCCACCAGTAGTTTTGAATAACAATAGAGTTATTTGCACCGTTAAGCATATTACCCCAAGTAGGTTGAGGTTGCTGAACGCCGAAACCGAGGTAAGAAAGGCTCGATTCGGTAAGCATACAACCTGCAAAGTCGAGCGTTACGCTGACCAAGATAACCGAAACAACGTTGGGGAGAATGTGCTTAAATGCGATTCTCTTTTCTTTAACGCCCATAGATTGCGCCGCGAGCACGAATTCCTTTTCGCGTTCGGCAAGAATCTGTGCGCGTATCATTCTTGCAAGACCTGTCCACGAAAGCAAACCGAGAATTATCATTATAATAACTATTCTCATCGTTTCGTCGATAGGATTCTTTTGTATTACGTATGAGAGCATCATCGCAAACGGCAGGAACGGGATAGATGCAAATATTTCGGTAATACGCATCAATAGCATATCCACCCAACCGCCGAAATATCCCGAAAGACAGCCGATAATTATCGCGATAATCGTCGAAACGACAACTGCAACCGCACCGACGGTCATAGTCATACGTCCGCCGTAGATAATACGTTTGAAAATGTCGCGGCCGCTCTTATCGGTACCCATAAGGTAACCCTTAAAGCCGACTGCATCGACAAGTTCGTCGTTTTCGTTCACAAGATAGGTCTGTTTAGAACCGACGAATACAGTATTTGCCGCTTCGCCGTTTACGTTTGCTTGGTTACCGTCGTTATGTCCCCAAGCGTATGCTTTATTTTGGTCTGTCACGCCGACAAAGTGGTTAGTACCGCCGACGATAGACACAAACTTTTCGCCTTCCAGCGCAGGAACGTCATATTCACCGAACTGGTTTGCGCCCTGAACCAAAACTTCGCCGTCGTCGCAAAGAAGCGCGAAGCAGTTTTTGGTTGCGGTGATATCTACAACCTTTTTGGTTTTAATATGTGCTTGAAGGTTAAGTACCTTGTTGCCCTCCGCCATGGAAGAATAAGCGGATTGACGGTTAAACGTGAAGGTTTGACCGCCCGTAGTTACGCTTCCGTCTTCCATAAGAGCGATTGCGTAATAGTTAGAAACAGCCGCTTTCTTAACGTTCGCCGAAAATTCATATTCCGACAAATCTTCCATGTTGAGCATACCGCTGGGGTTACCCCAAACATAAAGTTTTCCGTCATAAACGAGCGCGGTACATTGATAACCGCAGATAAGCTGTTCAACCTTTACGGGATCGATAGTTCCGGTTATAAATTCTTCGGGCATTTGGATATAAGGGTCTGCCTCGTTTTGCTTATAACCGAACTGACATTGGTAATTTTTACCCCAACCGACGATTTTACCCTCGGTGGTGATTGCGATGATATGGTCAAGACCGGCAGAAGCAAACAGAACTTCGCCTTCCTTGATTTCTTCGGGGAAATCCGAATACTCAACGTTACTCAACGCATCATAAGTATTACCCCAGATATAAAGCGTATTGTCGTTGCTTACGCCAACGGTGAAATCCGCAAAACCGCCGATACTCCTGATATTGCCTTCAAGTTCGCTCGGAACATCAAGCATCGAATAATCGGGCGGAAGGTTTGCAAGGTTAGCGTCGGTATAGTTTACGTCCATCGGAATGAAAGCAGGTCCGATAAACACAAACAGGAACAAACCGACCAACACAACAAGCGCGCAAACCGCAAGTTTTCTGCGGAAGAATGCCTTTACAGCCATTTTAGAGGGGCTTTCGATATTTTCTACCGCAAACTTTTCTTCATCTGCAAGCTCCTTGCTCGCACCGAAGAACATTCTCGAAAACCAACTTCCGAGAGTTGCGAAAAAGCCCTTTTTGGCAGTACCGTTTTCGTTTTTATTGTTCTTTGCCATTCGATACCGCCCCCTTTACTTATTAACGCGAACACGCGGGTCGACAACGCCGTAGATAAGGTCAATCAAAAGGTTGCCGAGAAGCGAGATTGCAATATAAAACATTTGTATAGCGAGTATAACCTCATTGTCGTTCGAGTTAAGAGCATCGAAATAGGTTTTACCCATACCGTTAAGAGAGAAGATGTTTTCAATCATAACCGAACCGCCGAAAATACCCAAAAACCAACCGACGATAAGGGTTACGACGGGAAGAAGCGCGTTACGCCATGCGTGAGAATAGATAACCACCTTTTCGCGCAAACCCTTTGCACGTGCGGTACGGATATAATCCATGCTCAACGCTTCAATCATAGCGGCGCGGACGTATCTCGTCATACCGCCGAGCGAAGTAAAGGTCATTACAATAAGGGGTAACGCCAAATGGTACATCTTGTCCAATCTCTGTTTCCAGATAGGCCAGTCAAGATAGCCTGCCGTCTGCATACCCGAAACAGGGAACCATTTAAGCATAACCGAGAATATCCATATAAATACAATCGCGATGATAAACGTAGGCAAACTGTAACCGATAAGAGTACCGACCTGAACACCGACGTCGCGCTTGCTTCCGCGTTTAACCGCACAGAAAATACCAAGCGGAATCGTAATGCCCAACGCCAAAATAGTCGCAAAAATGTTTATAAACACGGTGTTTTTAAGCGGATCGACAATAACTTCGGAAACCGGTTTGGACTAGGTACGCGATTCGCCGAGGTCGCCCGTCAACAAGCCGTGATAAGAACCGTCGGAGAACGGATAAACGCCGAGCCAACGGCCGTATTGTTGGAATTTGTTGCCGTCGGTACCGTATTTCGCCGACCAATAGGCATATCTTTCTTCATAATTCAGATTTTCATTCGCTTTTACTTCGGTTCTTGCCTGTTCGCCCGCTTTATCAACGGGAAGCATGCCGTAAATCATAAACAAAAGGAATGAAAGGAGAAAGAATACAAGTATGATATACAGCAAACGCTGCAATATGTATTTTACCATAATATCCTCCGTTTTGTCTTCTGCATAAATTTGTAGGATAAGTGCGTGCCGCCGAACAGCGACTCCTTTCGGAAGTACGCACTCAGCTTACAAAAGTCGTGAACTTGTTCGTTTTTTGTGGGCAAACAAATCGGTTTCCGCCCCCAAAAATTCCATATCATTAAGTACCACAATAGGAACGGCACAAAAATGCCGTTCCTATTGCATTTATATAGCTTATAAATAAACTATTTCGCTTCTTTTAAACCTTACAGTAATTATTTGCTGTAATTTTCGAAGAAGTCAGCTTCATCCATGAGGTAGTCATTGGAGTAGATCGGGAAGAGATCGGGATTGATGGTCCAATAGAAGTAGTAGTCATAGATGGTGCTGGTGAAGCCGGTAGCAAAGTTGATTGCTGCACACTTTGCAACGCCGTCCCAACCGTCTGCTTCACTTTGGAGATATTCAGCGTAAAGACCGCTGGTGAAGTCGCAGGAGATGTATTGGATGTACGCACCGATATCAGTGGTAGCGGTAGCGTTGTTCTGCCATGCGGTGATGAGAAGGTCGGTTACGTCGTTAGGTTGAGTACCGTAGTAGTTGATTGCGAGAGGCATGTAGTATTCGCCGTTGATCTTAACGGTCTTGTACTTGCCGTCAACAGTTGCGTATTGGAGGTTTTGAGCAGAGAGTTCATAACCCGAGAGTTTCTTATAACGAACTGCGTCAACGCCTGCGTCGAATTGGTTGCCGTTTTCGTCATAGATCCAACCGCCTGCTACAAGAACGTCGATAGCGCTGTCCTTGGAGTAGGTGTACTGGTTGAGGTTGATGTCGTCTTTAACTGCTTGGAATGCAGAATAGCCTTCGTAGTAAGGTCCGTGAACAACAGTACCGTAACCGCCGGTGAATGCTTGTGCGAATTCGGGACGGTTGATGGTGTGCATGATTGCTTGACGAACTTCGAGGAAGTTGGTAGGACCGAGGTCGCAACGGAAAGCAAGCTTACCGTAACCTGCACGGTCGTAGTGGGTTTCTGCATACTTATCGGGATTTTCCTTAACTGCTTTGAGAGCAGCTTCGGTTTCAGCAGCACCGGTGATACCGGCGATAACGTCTACTTCACCGTTAAGGAATTTATCCATTTGGGTTTCGGTTTCAACCTTGATGTAGGTGATGGTCTTAATGGAAGCTACGCCGCGAGCATCGTCACCGGGATAGTTGGGGTTGAGTTCGAGAGTAGCGATAAGAGCGGATTCGTCATAGTTCTTTACTACGTAAGGACCGGAGTAAGGAAGGTTAGAATTCCATTTAAGGTTAGCTTTAATGGTTTCAGCCATAGCGTAGGTTTCTGCTCCGTCTTTGTCGACCTTCTTGTAGAAGTCATCGGAAAGACCGCATGCCTTGGTTTCTTCGTCAACGATGATGTCGTTGCCGCCAAGGTAGAGAGCCAAGGGAGAAGGACCGTAAGAAGCGTAGCTCATTACATAGTAGTAATTTGCATATTCTTCAACGAAGGTTACAGAGAAGCTGTAATCATCGAGGAGTTTGATACCCTTGAAGTACTTGGAAGCGGTAACTTTCTTGTCGTCTTCGCCAACTTCTTTGCCGTCGTTGGTACCGTCATAAGCCTTGAATTCTTCATAACCCAAGTTAAGTTGACCGGATGCGCCGGTACCGCCTGCTGCAACGCCTACTTCGGTAGAGTTAGCAAGAAGACCTGCGATGTAGTTCTTAGCAGTGATAGCAGAACCGTCGGAGAATTTAAGATCGTTTTTGATCTTGATGGTGTAGGTAAGGGTGCCGTCTTCGTTAAGAGTCTTAACGGGTTCTTCAGCGAGAGCCTTCATGTTCCAGATCATGTTACCGGATTTGTCGGTTTGAACGGTAGAGAAACCGGAAACGAGGTTTTCGATATCAAGGTCGGAAGAACCGGGGCTGGATTTACCCCAAGAAGAGTTACGGAATGCACCGGAAAGTTCGGTAGCAGAACCGAGAATTACCGAGTTGTCTGCACCTTCCTTAATCTTTGCTGCGATGATAGCATCAGCCGCTGCCCAGTAAGGAGTGGTTACAAAGCCTTCGATTTTAGCGTTGTAAAGATCGAAGTATTGGTTGGAGTAAAGGGGAACTTCGGGAGCGAGGTAGTTCCATCTTTGGATGTAAAGCTTCCACCATTGATTGAAGGTAGCTTCATCAGGAGAGTTGTAAACCATTGCGCCGGAGAGGAAGTCCATACCGAGTTCATACTTAACGTCATCAACGGTAACGTAAGCAAGACCGGTGTCTTCATCTTCTTCAACCATATCGATGGTAACTTTGGAGCCGATCTTTTCGTAAACGGAAGTATAATCCTTGTGAGTTACGACGTCGGCGAGATCGATGGCTTGATACTCAGCGGGCTTTTGTTCATTTTCGCTGGAAGCATCGGAACCGGTGCTGCTGGTGTCAGCAGTGTCGCCGCATGCAACGAAAGCGAAAACAGAAAGAGCCATAGCGAGAGCCAATGCAAGAATACGCTTTGTCATTTTCTTTTCCTCTTTTCTGAGTTTTTTTGTATATATTCGGTTTCCCGAAATATATTCTTAATGTTGATAAAGTTTTTCATTGGGATAATATCCCAATGAACATAGGGGTACCCCTATGTTTGCGCTCAAAGAGCATGGTTTTTCATTTTTATACAGTATATGTTTATCACATTTCCGTCAATTTGTCAACAACTTTATAACATTTCTCTTAATCTTTTCTTAACATTTACATTCATTTTTGTTTAGTTGTTGATGACATCTCTTATAATATATGTAGACAATCGCTGTTTTGACACAAAAATATCGGCACGCCTTTTTTGCAAAAAAACGCCATTTTTCAAATCTTGCCATTTCCCTCTCGATGTGATATAATACCCACAAACCGAAAAAAGAGGCTTTGCCATGACTTTTAAACTTTTCCTCTCGGCAATAACGAAATTTTTGCTCGGCGTTATTTTGGTCGGGTTGCTTATTTTTCTCCCTGCCGGTACGTTTTGCTATATAAACGGCTGGATTTTGATATCGGTTCTGTTCGTTCCGATGTTCCTTGCAGGAATCGTGATGATGTTCAAAAACCCCAATCTTTTAAAATCACGCCTCGACGCGAAGGAAAAACAAAAAGAGCAAATCACCGTTGTGAAATTAAGCGGTCTTATGTTTGTTTCAGGCTTTGTCGTCGCAGGGTTGGGACACCGTTTCGGTTGGTATTCCCTGCCCATGCCTGTCGTATACACCGCATCGGCGCTTTTCCTCGTTGCGTATATCCTTTATGCCGAAATACTTCGCGAAAACACCTATCTTTCGCGCACGATTCAGGTACAAGATAACCAAAAAGTCATCGATACGGGGCTTTACGGCATAGTCAGACACCCGATGTATTCCGCAACTCTGCTTTTGTTCCTGTCAATTCCGCTTATCTTGGGTTCGCTCTATGCTTTTGTGATATTCTTGTCCTACCCCCTAATCATCGCAAAACGAATAAAAAGCGAGGAAGCGTTCCTCGAAAAAGAGTTAAACGGCTATACCGAATATAAACAAAAGGTAAAATACCGCCTTATCCCGTTCGTTTGGTGAAAATATGAAAACACCGCTTGTCGAAGTTTTTTGTCGGCAGGCGGTGTTGATTTTTTATTTAAGGTCATTAAATTTTCTCGAAATTCAGACCTTTTCAATGCTTCGGCTGCCCTGACGGATATCGCGGTTCTCCATTTCGCGACGAATCGTGTTCATTACCGTCTTTTTGTCGCCGCTCCAAAGGGGCGAAACGAGGTGTTTTTTCGGTGCATCGCCCGTGATTCGATGCACGACCACCTCTTCGGGCAGACGTTTTATACATTCAAACAGAATTTCCATATATTCATCAAGCGAAAGCGTATCAAACAGTCCCTTTTCGTAATCGGAACACAAATCGGTTCCGCGAAGCACGTGAAGCAACTGCAATTTTATTCCCTTTGTCCCCGATTTAACGGCAAAATCCACCGAAGAAAGCACGTCGTCAAGCGTTTCATTCGGCAGTCCGATTATCACGTGAGTGATAACCTCGATTCCTATTGCGTTGAGGTTTTGCACGGCTTGTGCAAAGACTTCGTTTTTATAGCAACGGCGGATATATTCTGCCGTTTTTTCGTTTGAAGTCTGCAAACCGAGTTCA
Source organism: Clostridia bacterium (assembly GCA_017630915.1). Classification (GTDB taxonomy): domain Bacteria; phylum Bacillota; class Clostridia; order Oscillospirales; family CAG-382; genus Coliplasma. The sequence continues at coordinate 825 of JAGBUH010000038.1, read as the reverse complement.
ACCCATACGGGTTTTATCTTGTTCACCTCGGCAAGAAGCGATAAAACCTCATCCCCAAAACAGTCGGGGCGAGTTGCTATCGACAGCGCAACGATGTCCTCGCGCTTTGCCGTTTCGAAAAATATATTTTCAAGGTACTCAATCGGCGCATAGGTGTTGGTATAACTTTGAAAATAGGCGATAAACTTTTGAGCGTTTGTCTTCTTTTCGACAAGTTTTTTCGCTTTTTCGATACGCGAATGAATGTCTTCCCCGTCGGTTGCAAAATGCGAACTGCCTTCAAGACAGAAAATGCAACCGCGAGTGTCTAACGTTCCGTCGCGGTTCGGACAGGTCAGCCCCAAATCAACCGACAGTTTATAAACCTTCTCCCCGAAGGTCGTTTTTAAATATTCGTTAAGCGAATAATATCTGCCTTCCATAATTGCCCCTCGTGTTGCGCCGTTCGGTTTTGTTTACTAAATGCGGTAGTATTATATCTCAAATTCAAAATAAAATCAAGCGACCGCTCATTTTGGGACTTTATCAAGAAAAAATGTTAAAAAAATATTGCGTTTTTCGGAAATGTGTGGTATATTGTTGTATATTTATAAAGAAATGAGGTAAAATGCATTGAATTGGGAAATTGTTGCATTGGTAGTTTACTTTGTCGCGATGCTTAGCATCGGCTTAGTATTTTTCTTTAAATCAAAGAGCAAAACCGACAAGGATTATTTCTTGGGCGGACGTTCTATGGGCCCTTGGGTTACCGCTATGAGCGCGCAAGCGTCGGATATGAGCGCTCGGTTGCTTATGGGTCTCCCCGGAAGTATTCTCGCTTTCGGT